>NZ_VZZR01000012.1:0-258276 GCF_009650555.1 Pseudomonas sp. EMN2 | reverse complement strand
CGCGATGAGGCCCGATCAAGCAGTGAGGTTGTCTGGGCTGGCCTCATCGCGGGGCAAGCCCGCTCCCACAGTGCGTGGTTGTCAGCTCAGGCGCCGCGCCGGCAGCCACAACCTCACCCGCACCCCGCCTGGCACGTTGTCCACCGCCAGCGAGCCGCCATGCAGCTGCATCACCTCGGCGACGAAGTTCAACCCCAGTCCGGTGCTCTTGCGCCCGGTATCCGGCCTTGGCAGTGAATAGAACCGCTCGCTCACCCGCCCCAGCGCGTACTCGGGAATCGCCTGCCCCTGGTTGAACAGACTCAGCGCCACCCGCTCGCCCTCGCGCTCCAGCTCGAACAGCAAGGCGCCGCCCTGTGGGGTGAAGTCCAGGGCGTTGTCCAGCAAGTTGGCCAACGCCTGGCGCATCAAAAACGGGTCGCACCACAGGCGGATATCCACCGGCACCCGCTGGCGCACCTGCAAGCCGGCATTGTCGATTCGCGCCCCATGGGCCAGCAGCAGCTCATCGACCAGCGCCGCCAACGCCACCTGCTGCTCGTCCTCCAGCGCCTGCATCTGCTCGACCCGGGCCAGGTTGAGCAGGCGCTCGATCATCTGCTGCAGGCGCTCGCTCTCACGCTCGATATTGCCGGCGAAGCGCGCCCGCTGCTCATCCGGCATGGCGCCCTGGAGCAGCTCCGAGGCACCGCGGATCGCCGCCAGCGGGCTCTTCAGCTCATGGGTAAGGGTGTGCACGTAGCGCTCGACATAGGCCTTGCCTTCCAGCTGCGTACGCATGCGCTCCACCGCCGTGGCCAACTGCTGCAACTCGCCGCCCTTGTAGTGCGGCAAAGCGGCGCGCTCGCCTTCGCTGACCGCCTGGGCATAGTGGGTGAGCCGGCGCAGCGAGCGGGTCAGCCACCACGACAGCGCCGCGCCGACCAACAGGCCGAGCACGATCAGCCCCAGCCCGAGGCTCAGCAGGCGCTGTTCGGAACGGTCGATGTAGGGTTGCAGCGAGCTGTTGGGCTTGGCCACCGTCACCACGCCGATGATCTGCCCGTCATCGAGGATCGGCGCCGCCACATGCATCACCGAGGTGCTTTCGTCGTCCGGGTCGCTGCGGGTCGAGCGCGCGCCGTACTGCCCGCGCAGGGTGAGGTAGACATCGTTCCAGCGCGAATAGTCCTTGCCCAGGGCCTGGCCGCTGGAATCGAGCAACACGATGCCCTTGGCGTCGGTGACATAGATGCGGTGACTGACCTGGTTCTTCGCCAGCCCCCAGATCTGCGCGCTGGGGCGGCGCTCGCCGTAGGACTGCAGCACCTGCGACAGGCGGCTCTGGTTCAGGGTGCCGTGCTTGACGTCGTCATGGAGGATTTCCGCCAGCAGGTTGGCGGTGTCCACCAAGGTTTCCTCGGAGGACTGGCGCACCACCGGGCGGATCTGTTCGCGCACGGTGTTGAGCAGAAAATAACCGGCCAGCCCGACGAACAGGAAGTACACCAGGAAGATGCGAATCCCCAGGCGCATCAGGCGTGCTCCGGGCTGTAGCTGTAACCCAGGCCGCGGTGGGTCTGGATCGGTTCGGCGTCGGCGGCCACCTGGCGCAGCTTGGTGCGCAGGCTCTTGATATGGCTGTCGATGGTGCGTTCGTAGCCCACGTCCGAGGCCACGCCCAGGCCATCGAGCAGTTGCTCGCGGCTGAACACCCGCCGCGGTTGTTCGAGCAGGCATTGCAGCAGGCGGAACTCGTGACGGGTCAGCGCCAGCGCCTGGCTGCGATAGACGATACGCATGGCCAGGCTGTCGAGCTGGAACGGCGTGCTGTCTGTGGCCGGCTCGCTGCGTGGCGCCATGCGCTTGAGGATCGCCCTTACCCGGGCCGCCACTTCGCGCGGGCTGAAGGGTTTGACCACGTAGTCGTCGGCACCGATTTCCAGGCCCAGCACGCGGTCGATCTCGGCGTCGCGGGCGCTGAGGAACATCACCGGCACCTCGCTGAAGCGGCGCAGCTGGCGGCAGGTTTCGAAGCCGCTGATGTCTGGCAGGCCGATGTCGAGGATCACCAGGTCCGCCGGGCGCAGGCGCTGCTGCTCGACTGCGGCGCTGCCCAGGGTCACCCATTCGGTGCTGTGGCCGTCGGCCTGCAGGGCGTAGACCAGGGTGTCGGCGATGGCGGATTCGTCTTCGACGATGAGGATGTGGGGCATCTGAGCGGCAAGCCTCAAGCTGCAAGCTTCAAGTGAAAACGGATCGCGGCAACTTACACCGATCCGCTGTTTCTTGCAGCTTGTCGCTTGAAACTTGCAGATGGCGAATCAGCAGCTCGGCTTGCCCGCCGTGAACTTCTCCGCCGGGTTCACCGCCGCCTTGAACTTCTTCAAGGCCTTGGCGCCGACCAGCAACGGATAGTTGAAGTTGCTGCGATCGACCAGGTTGACCTCCACGGTGCGCTTCACGTCACCCAGGCACAGCTCCAGGTCGACCACCGGGCGGCGAGACAGCTCGGGGGCATCGCCCTCCTCGTCCTCGTCGGCGCGGTTCTTGATCTTGCTGATGCGCGAAACCTCATGCTCGTAGACCTTGCCATCGGCGTCCTTGGTCGCCAGGCGAAAGCGCACCCATTCCTGACCGTCGCGGGTGAACAGCTCGATATCCTTGGCCGACAACGACGCGGTGTAGGCACCGGTGTCCATCTTGGCTTTCAGGGTTTCGCCGATCTCCGGCAACTTGATGTTCTCGTAACGGCCGTAGAGCGTGGGCTCGGCGGCCATGACCGGCAACGCCAGCAGGGACAGCAGGGCAAGCAAGGGTTTCACGGGACAGGCTTCCTTGAGAGGGGTCAGTGCTTAGACTGTGCGGGCAGGATAGGTTCGGTGCCACAGGTTAAACAACACAATGTGAAACATTTGTGCCACTTAATGGACGTACGACGTTTGGCGTAGGCCACCGGGCTGCTTATCATTGCCGCCCGTACCTTTCACACAACAAGAGTTCCCTTATGCGTCGCCTGTTGACTGGCCTGCTCACCACCACCCTGCTGCTGCTCAACACCCTGGTGATGATCGGCCCGCTGCTGGTTTTCGCCCTGCTCAAGCTGGTGCTGCCCGGGCGCGGGCGCGACTATGCCTCCGCCGGGGTGATGTGGATGGCCGAAAGCTGGTCGGAAGTCGACAAGGCCATCTTCGCCCTGTGCATCCCCACCCAATGGGAGGTGCGCGGCGTCGACACCCTGCGCCAGGACACCTCGTACCTGTGCATCAGCAACCACCAGACCTGGGTCGATATCCCCGCGCTGATCGAAAGCCTCAACCGCCGCGTGCCGTTCTTCAAGTTCTTCCTCAAGAAGGAGCTGATCTGGGTGCCGCTGCTGGGCCTGGCCTGGTGGGGGCTGGACTACCCGTTCATGAAGCGCTACAGCAAGGCCTTCCTCGACAAGCACCCCGAGCTCAAGGGCAAGGACCTGGAAATCACCAAGGCCGCCTGCGAGCTGTTCAAACGCCAGCCGGTGACCGTGGTCAACTACCTCGAAGGCACCCGTTTCACCCAGGCCAAGCATGCCCAGCAGCAGTCGCCCTACCGCCACCTGCTCAAGCCCAAGGCCGGCGGCGTGGCCTTCGTGCTGGCGGCGCTGGGCGAACAGCTCGATGCGTTGCTGGACGTGACCATCGTCTACCCGGGCAACAAGGCCCCAGGGTTCTGGGACCTGCTCAACGGCAGCATCAGCCGGGTGATCATCGACATTCGCGTGCGTGAGCTGGACCCGGCGCTGTGTGCGGGCGATTACGAGAACGACCCGGTGTTCCGCCAGACCGTGCAGAGCTGGGTGAACCAGCTGTGGGTGGAGAAGGACCAGCGCATCGAGGAACTGCGGGCAGAGATGCGCTAAGCCTGGTCTGGCCTCTTCGCGGGTAAACCCGGTCCCACAGGAACTGCGCCAACCCTGTGGGAGCGGGTTTACCCGCGAAGAGGCCAGCAAAAACAGCGCAAATTCCCGATTAAAATCCAGATTAATAATCGACATTAGCAACTCTTTGTTTGTCACCAGCCACCCTGGTGGATAAAAATCGATCAACCACAACTACAAAAAAGCCAGGATTGATCGATGGCAACCCAACCTTGCTCCGCCCCCGCGCAACTGCGCCGTGTCCTGGGCCTGCCCGCCCTGGTGTTCTTCGGCCTGGTGTACATGGTCCCGCTGACCATCTTCACCACCTACGGCATCGTCACCGAGCTCACCGGTGGCCGCACTGCCGGCGCCTACCTGGTCACCCTGCTGGCCATGCTGTTCACCGCCACCTCCTACAGCTTCATGGTCCGGCGCTTCCCCGTCGCGGGTTCGGCGTACTCCTACACCAACATGGCCTTCGGCCCCAACGTGGGTTTCCTGGCCGGCTGGTCGCTGCTGCTCGATTACCTGTTCATCCCGATGATCAACTACCTGCTGATCGGGCTGTTCCTCAACATCGCCTTCCCGGCCATACCGGCCTGGGCCATCGTGCTGGCCTCCATCGCCCTGGTGACGGTGCTTAACGTGATCGGTATCCACTCGGTGGCCAAGACCAGCAACCTGATTGTCGGCGCGCAGATCGTCTTCATCGGCGTGTTCGTCGCCCTGTCGTGGCAAGGCCTGGCCGGGCAGCCGGTGGATTTGCTGGCGCCATTGCGCGGCGATGGCAGCGCACCGGGCTTCGGCGCGCTGATGGCGGGGGCGGCGGTGCTGTGTCTGTCGTTCCTTGGCTTCGACGCCGTCTCCACCCTGGCCGAAGAGTGCAAGGACGCCCGCCGCGACGTGCCCCGGGCAATCATCCTCACCACCCTGGGCGCCGGCCTGCTGTTCACCGTGCTGGCCTATGTCAGCCAACTGGTGCTGCCGGGCAGCCACTTCGCCAACGCCGATGCGGCGGCCAACGAAGTGATGCTCAAGGCCGGCGGGCAGTTCCTCGCCAACTTCTTCACCGCCGCCTTCGTCGCCGGCAGCCTGGGCTCGGCGCTGGCCTCGCAGGCGGCGGTATCGCGCATCCTGTTCACCATGGGCCGCGACCGCGTACTGCCGCAGCGCAGCTTCGGCTACCTGTCGCCGCGCTTCGGCACACCGGTGTTCGCCACCCTGCTGGTGTCGGCGTTCTCGCTGCTGGCGTTGGTGATCGACCTGGCCACCCTGGCCTCGCTGATCAGCTTCGGCGCGCTGGTGGCGTTCTCGGCGGTGAACCTGGCGGTGGTGAAGACCCACCTGGTGAACGAAAGCATGCATCGCAACCTCAAGGGGTTGCTGCGCTATGGCGTGGTGCCGCTGGTGGGATTGGGCCTGACCTTGTGGCTGTGGACCAGCCTGTCGGCGCTGACGCTGGTGATCGGACTTTGCTGGTTTGCCCTGGGGTTGGCTTACCTCGCGGCGCTGACGGCGGGCTTTCGCAAGCCGGTGCGCCTGGTGGACTTCACCGAAATCGCTTGAAGGAACATAGAGCCTGTGGGAGCGGGTTCACCCGCGAATGCGAGGGTGAATGTGCCGCCGCCTTCGCGGGTAAACCCGCTCCCACAGGGACCGCGTCAGGCAATTAGACCGATGGCTGAGCCAACGGCGCCGGCGTCGCCCACAAATTCCCCAGGTTCTGCAGCAACGACCCGGCAATCCCCTGTTGCCCCAGGTATTGCAGGATCAACGGCGCAAACTGCCCGATCATCCCGGTATCCAGGCCCAGCGCCTTGAACGCGGTATCCAGGTCGTTGCGATTCTGCACCTCGCCACCCAGTGCATTGCCCAGCGGCGAGTCGGTCTTGCCGTTGCCCAGCAACTGCCCCAGGCCGCTCAATCCGCCCAACGCACTGGCCCCCGACAGCAAGTCCAGCCCCGGCACGGCCTTGGTCAGCTGGCCATAGTCATCGCCGCTGAGGTTGTTGCGCGCCAGCCCCAGCATCGCTCCGGCGCCGCCGATGGCCTGCTCTGGGGTGATTTTCAGTTCGCTGCCCAGGGTGTTGAGCAGGTTGGCCTGGCCTTCGGGAGCCTGCACCGGGGCGCTCTGCTGCTGGTTTTGCGTGGCGGAAACCGCGTTGGCAACGTCGCTGAGGTTGAAGGCGAACACCGGGCTTGCGGCCAGGGTCATCAGGGTTGCCAGGGTGAATGCTTTCATCGGGAGGGACCTCGTCGGCCGGGATGGCCGGGAAACGAGGGGTTTGACTGGGGGTTTGAACCTTTGTTCCGGGCCGGTGGTCGGCGCTGGCCTCATCGCTGGCAAGCCAGCTCCCACAGGTATGACGCTGGCCTTGAGGATGGCGCGGTCCATGTGGAAGCCGGCTTGCCGGCGATGGGCCGCCAAGCGGCCGCAATCACCTCAATTTGGCTGATAGAAGCTTGAGGCCGGCACCTGCCGCAAGGCCCCCACCAACGCATCCACCTGCCCCCAGGCCACCGTCAGGTGTTGCAGGCTCGACGCCTGGAGCCTCTTCAAATCGCCCCCCGTCGCCAGCTCCTGGGCGTGGCAGCCGTCGGTGTAGGCGATGAACATGTAATGGCAGACGTTCATGAGCACCTCCTCGATGGGCACGGCGCCTTCGAGGATGGCGGTGGAGAGGGATTGACCGGGTGGGAGTTCGAATTTGACGTGGAGGTCTTCGGGTGGGTCGGGGACGATTTTTTTCTTGCGCTCACCATATTGGTTATGCGACACCCTTCCGTTTCCACACAGTGGGGTGACAGCTGTACGCGGGGTGGAAAACCAGGCATATGGCGAACCCGGTAGGCCCAAAGGCCTCCCGCGCACAACTGTCATATCGACAACAACCATATACCGCAGGGGTTTCCACACCCCGATCGCTGAACCTTCAGCGACCGGCAGAGCCTAGTGGCCAGTGTTTCCCCGGACAATCAGACGCATATCGACAGGCTGCGTAGGATATTTCCATAACCCTACGAACTTCAGTAGGACGCTGCCCAAGACTCAGTAGGCCAATTCCGCATACCTGTTAATTCTGCCAGTAGCCGTCTGCCTCGCCCCTGATCATCATCTGCTTGCAATACGCGCCAGCAGCATCGGTCAGCGAACAGGAGGCTTCCATGAAAAAGCAGGCAAGCACCACGTATTTCTTCTACCAGAACGGCAAGCTCGTCACTGTGAGTCAGGGCGGCCAACAACGTGCCATCTTCCGCACTGCCGACATGCCGTTGGCCGAGCAGCAATCAGACAGTACCAACGGACTACTCGCCACCGACCGCAGCAATTCGGTACTGGCAGTACAAGACGGCGAGGAAGAGCCAGACCACAGGTTCACAGCCTATGGTCACGACCCGACACTGCAACTCACAGGTGCGCTGCTCGGCTTCAATGGTGAAGCCTTCAAAGCCGCCACAACGTGCTACCAGCTTGGTAACGGTTACCGTGCATATAGCCCGGCACTGATGCGATTTCACTCACCCGACAGCTGGAGTCCTTTTGGCGATGGAGGGATCAATGCCTACTGCTATTGCGAAAATGACCCCATAAACCGCACAGACCCATTGGGGCACGATTCTTTCCTATATTACATTCCGCTAAAAATAAAGCCTTATAGCTCATTAATCAAATCGTTGAAACGCGGCCCCGAGCTCGCCAGGCCGACAAGTAGTACACGACTTGCAAAAAAAACATTCACTCAATTCGATCTTAGTGAAAAAAGCTATGAGGAAATAAGGTACATGCAAAGAATTTCAAAAAACGAACTAAACAAAGCAAGAGAGTCACTCAACCCTTCACTCGAAAACAACATGAAGAACATAGATAAATTCGTCACACTGGAAAATCTCCATCACCAACTGACAACTGCATTGAATGAAAAAATTACCGTCAGACATGAAAATGTCATAGCAGCGCTTACTGAGGAAAACGCATTCAGACCTAGTTTTAAAGTTCAGTACCACCCTGAGCTGGCTCAATTGATGCGTGACGGCCACAGATTGATAATACCGAGCCGACTTGACACTCGTATAATTACTCCGCCGTATTAAGTCAATCTGCGTCTTGACGTGCCGCGAAAAGCCCCTCGTCAAGAGGGGCCTCTGCTTGCTTTACACTGTCAAGTCGCACTAAACGTCTTATGCGGGTCAATCACAGATTTCTTGGGCACCCCTGCATCAAACTCGCCGTAACCTTCGGGCGCCTGATCCAGGCTAATCACCTGCACACCCACCACCTCGGCGATGTTGATCCGATCCCACATGATCGCCTGCATCAACTGCCGGTTGTACTTCATGGTCCGGGTCTGCCCGGTGTGGAAGCTGTGCGACTTGGCCCAGCCCAGGCCAAAGCGAATGCTCAGTGCACCGACCTTGGCGGCAGCATCCACCGTACCCGGATCCTCGGTCACGTACAGGCCCAGGGCCGTATGCACCTGTCATTTTTGCCAGTAGCCGCACACCCAACGCCTGATCAATAGTCTGATGCAACGCTAATCAGCCCCTGGCCACAAACAGGAGCCCTGCATGAAACGCCAGACGAACAGCACCCGGTTCTTCTACCAGAGCAGCAAACTGGTGACTGTCGACCAAGACGGCCAACTGCACAGTATTCTGCGCAACGCCGACAGGCCGCTGGCCGACTACCACCCAGCCCACGGTACTGGCCTGCTTGCAACCGACAGCAAAGGTTCAGTATTGGCCAGGCACAAGCAAACGCCTGAGTCAGGCCTTGCCTATACCGCCTACGGTCACGCGCCGGAAGTACAGGCCTTCGGGACATTGCTTGGGTTCAATGGCGAACGTTTTGAGCCGGTAACGGGGTGCTACCAGCTTGGTAACGGCTACCGCGCATACACCCCGGTGTTGATGCGGTTTCGCTCACCCGACAGCTGGAGCCCGTTTGGACGGGGAGGGCTAAACGCTTATGCATACTGCAGCGCCGACCCGATCAATCATTCTGATCCGAGCGGGCATGTGCAGATACTTGTCGAACCTGCTCCAGCAATTATCACACCCAAGATAGTCACGCCCAAAAGCCCCAAAATCGTGCGGAGCTTCCTGGTGCACCATCATGAATCGCGGAGCACAACGACAATCAAGACGGAGGTGCAAGGCGAGCATGCGCAGAGCAAGGCGGTTACCACCGCCTACACGATAAAGCAGACCACCAAACTCTACGAGGTGATCGCCGAACCGCACAAAGGCCCAGTCACGGTACATGTCACCAGCACCAACCTGAAGGAATATCTCGAAGTCAGCGATAAGCTGAATGCCGCGCAAGTAGCGAAAGCATGGAATCATCCGGCCATCGATCCCGGCCCTGCTCACCTGAACAACCTGCAGAATCGCCGCGACGGCCTGACACTCTGGGGAAATCACCTAGCCGCAAGAGCTGCCGACCCGAACGACTTGAGCGCTAACCTGCACCGCGCGTTCAGGACTAGCCCAGGTAATACCGAGGTCAGGCATGGCTGACAGGCAAAAAAATGCCCCTCACTGGGAGGGGCATCACCTAGCGAATCAAGCCGCGCCCCACATCTTGTGCGGGTCGATCACAAACTTCTTCGGCACGCCGGCATCGAACTCGCCATAGCCTTCCGGCGCCTGGTCGAGGTTGATCACCTGCACGCCCACCACTTCGGCAATGTTGATGCGGTCCCACATGATCGCCTGCATCAGCTGGCGGTTGTACTTCATGGTCGGGGTCTGCCCGGTGTGGAAGCTGTGCGACTTGGCCCAGCCCAAACCAAAGCGAATGCTCAGCGCACCGATCTTGGCGGCAGCATCCACCGCACCCGGGTCTTCGGTCACGTACAGGCCCGGGATACCGATGCTGCCGGCAACGCGGGTCACCTGCATCAACGAGTTGAGCACAGTAGCCGGGGCCTCGTGCTTGGCGCCTTCATGGCCGTGGCCACGGGCTTCGAAGCCTACGGCGTCGACGGCGCAGTCCACTTCCGGCTCGCCGAGAATATCGACGATCTGCTCGTGCAGCGGGGTGTCCTTGGACAGGTCGACCACTTCGAAGCCCTGGGACTTGGCGTGGGCCAGGCGGGCAGGGTTCAGGTCGCCAACGATGACGCAGGCAGCGCCCAGCAGACGGGCCGAGGCGGCAGCGGCCAGGCCGACCGGGCCGGCGCCCGCGACGTACACGGTGCTGCCTGGGCCAACGCCAGCGGTAACGGCGCCGTGGTAGCCGGTGGGCAGAATGTCGGACAGGCAAGTCAGGTCACGGATCTTCTCCATGGCCTTGTCACGCTCGGGCAGTTTCAGCAGGTTGAAGTCGGCGTAGGGCACCAGCACGTACTCAGCCTGGCCGCCAGTCCAGTCACCCATGTCGACGTAGCCATAGGCGCCACCGGCGCGGGCCGGGTTGACGGTAAGGCACACACCAGTGTGCATCTCTTTGCAGGAGCGGCAGCGGCCGCAGGCGACGTTGAAGGGTACCGACACCAGGTCGCCAATCTGCATGCGCTCGACGTCGCTGCCCTTCTCGACGATTTCACCGGTGATTTCGTGGCCCAGCACTAGGCCGACCTGGGCAGTGGTGCGGCCACGGACCATGTGCTGGTCGGAGCCGCAGATGTTGGTGGAAACCACCTTGAGGATGACGCCGTGTTCGATCTTCTTGCCGCGCGGGTCCTGCATTTTCGGGTAGTCGATTTTCTGTACTTCGACCTTGCCAGCGCCGAGATACACCACTCCACGATTGCCAGACATGCTCTTACCTCGCTTGATTTGTATTTATGCAGCGTTGGTTGAAGCGCCGCCATCCATGGGCGGCATGTGTTTCTGGAATGCAGGAATTGTGGGCCTGATGGGGGATGTCGCGGTGACTGGATGCGACAGGGGGATGTCTTTTTGCGGCAGTTGAAAAAGTGCCGGCCCTTTCGCGGGTAAACCCGCTCCCACAGGTATTGCACAGAACCTGTGGGAGCGGGTTTACCCGCGAAAGGGGCAGCTCAGGTGTTTAAAGAACTACGGTCCTGTTGGCGTTCAGGAACACCCGCCGCTCGATGTGATACCCCACCGCCCGCGCCAGGGTCAGGCACTCGATATCCCGCCCTTTGGCGATCAGATCCTCGGGGTAATGGCTGTGGTCCACCACCTCCACCCCTTGGGTAATGATCGGCCCTTCATCCAGGTCGTTGTTGATGTAATGCGCGGTGGCACCAACCATCTTCACGCCCTTGTTGTAAGCCTGGTGATAAGGCTTGGCGCCCTTGAACCCCGGCAGCAGCGAGTGGTGGATGTTGATCGCGCAACCGTCCAGCCGGCGGCACAGCTCAGGCGACAATACCTGCATGTAGCGAGCGAGGATCACCAGCTCCGCACCCGACTCTTCAATCACTTGCAACACCTTGCGCTCCTGCGCCGGCTTGTCGTGGGGGTCGAGGGCAAAGTGGTAATAGGGAATCTTGTGCCAATGGGCCAAGGGCTCGAGGTCGGGGTGGTTGGACACCACCGCGACCACGTCCATGGCCAACTGGCCGATGCGCTGGCGGTACAACAGATCGTTCAGGCAGTGGTCGGCCTTGGACACCATGATCACCACCTTGGGCCGGTGATGGGGTGCACTCAGCTCAAGGGCCATGCCGAACGCTTCGCTGCGCTCGGCCAGGCCGGCACGAAAAGCGGCTTCGTCGAAACCGTCGGGGGCGCGGAATTCCACGCGAATGAAAAACCGCCCCGACAGCCGGTCATCGAAGGAATGGTGCTCGGTGACGTAGCAGCGCTGCTCATAGAGGTGACGCGTCACCACATCGACGGTGCCGAGCATGCTCGGGCAGTCGGCAGTGAGAATCCAGGTGTCCGGTGCCCGACTCATGCTGTGTACTCCTTAAGCTTCGATGGCCAGGCCGTATTCGGCCGATGCGTCCTGCAGCCACAGCCACCAGTAGTCGGAGAAGCTGCGGCGGATCATCAACTCCCAGGTGTCTTCGGCGGTGCGACGGATCACCAGCTGCGACTTGGCGAACACGGTACCCACGGCCTTGCCCACCGGGAAGTTGTTCGGGTGAACATCATAGCTGGTGGATTTCATCAGCACGTCGCGCACGTTGGGGCCGCGCAGCTCGAGCAGGGTCTGCCCGCCGCTGACGTTGACCACCTGGATGTGCTGGCCGTCGAGGGCTGCACGCAGCTTGTTCTCGACTTCCACTTCCTGACCGCCGGGGACGATCAGCAGGAACTCATCCGGGCCCATCCATTGCAGCGACATGTCGCCGTTGGCGACCACGGTCAGGGCCACCGGCAGTTCCAGGCCCAGGGCCTTGTGCACGGCGCCGGCGAAGGCCGGGTCGTGGCCATCGCCACGCAGGGTCAGGTGGCCGAGGAATTTCTTCTCGCGCAGGGTGACGCCTGCGTTCTTGCGGCCCTTGCCGACCAGGCTGGCCAGGTCGGCGTGGTGCAGTGGCGACTGAGCCTTGGCATCAGGGCCGGGGTTTTGCTGGAAGACGTTGATAGCGCTCATTTCTTACCTGCCTTGAATTCTTGTGCGAGGGATCACACTGACCTCGTGGGAGCGGGCTTGCCCCGCGATGGGGGCGTCAAGGCCTCCATCGCATCGCGGGGCAAGCCCGCTCCCACGTGTCGCATCATCCTGTGATCAAACGTTCTGCCGCTCACCCTTCGGATCGAAGAACACCGCGGAGACGATTTCCGCCTCGATCACGCTGCCATCGGCCTGTGGCGAATACACCCGCTCGCCCATGCGCTTGAGGCCGCCCTTGACCACACCCATGGCGAACGAATAGCCCAGGGAGTTGGCCGCGTAGCTGGAAGTGACGTGGCCGACCATGTCCATCGGGATCGGTTGCTTGGGATCGAACACCAGCTGGGCGCCTTCAGGCAGCCACACCTTGGGGTCGACCGGCTTGAGGCCCACCAGCTGCTTGCGATTGTCGCGCAGGCAGTCTTCGCGGTTCATGCCACGCAGGCCGATCCACGAGAACGGCTTGTTGCGGCCCACGCACCAGCTCATGTTCAGGTCGTCCGGGTTCATCGAACCGTCGGTGTCCTGGCCCACGATGATGAAGCCCTTCTCGGCACGCAGCACGTGCATGGTCTCGGTGCCGTACGGGGTCAGGTTGTACTTCTTGCCGGCCTCGACGATCTGCTCCAGCACGCCCATGGCGTAGTTGGCCTGCACGTTCACTTCGTACGACAGCTCGCCGGTGAACGAGATGCGGAACACCCGGGCAGGCACGCCGCCGACCTTGCCTTCCTTCCAGGTCATGAACGGGAAGGCTTCCTTGTCCATGTCGATGTCGGTCAGCTCGCTGAGCAGCTTGCGGCTGTTGGGGCCGGACAGGGTCATGGTCGCCCAGTGGTCGGTGACCGAGGTGAAGTACACCTTCAGCTCCGGCCATTCGGTCTGGTGGTACAGCTCCATCCACTGCAGCACACGGGCGGCGCCGCCGGTGGTGGTGGTCATGATGAAGTGGTTGTCGCCGACGCAGGCGGTCACGCCGTCGTCGAAGACCATGCCGTCCTCTTTGCACATCAGGCCGTAGCGGGCCTTGCCCACGTCGAGCTTGGTCCAGGCGTTGGTGTAGATGCGGTTGAGGAACTCGCGCGCGTCCGGGCCCTGGATGTCGATCTTGCCGAGGGTGGAAGCATCCAGCAGGCCGACGCTGTCGCGCACGGCCTTGCACTCGCGGGCCACGGCGGCGTGGATATCTTCACCGGCTTTCGGGAAGTACCACGGGCGCTTCCACTGGCCGACGTCCTCGAACTCGGCGCCGTTCTTGACGTGCCAGGCATGCAGAGCGGTGAAGCGCACCGGCTCGAACAGGTGGCCACAGTGCCGGCCCGCTACCGCGCCGAAGGTCACCGGCGTGTAGTTGGGGCGGAACATGGTGGTGCCCATTTCCGGGATGGTGATGCCGATCGAACGGGCGGCGATGGCCAGGCCGTTGATGTTGCCCAGCTTGCCCTGGTCGGTACCGAAGCCCAGCGCGGTGTAGCGCTTGACGTGCTCGACCGACTCGAAGCCTTCGCGGGTGGCCAGTTCGATACCGGCGGCGGTGACGTCGTTCTGCTGGTCGACGAACTGCTTCGGCCCTTTGCTGCCCTTGTCGTGCGGCACCTGGAACAGCGCCACGGTGGCCTCTTCCTTGCGCGCCACGGTTTTCGGCAGGGTGCCGACAGTGGCCTTGAAACCGGCCTCGGTGGCAGCGCGGGCGCCGCCTTCGAACCCATCGGCAATCACGTCACCGAGGGCATAGACGCCGTTGATGCCGCCCACGCACTCGCGCTTCTGCGGCGCATCGCCCGGCACGAAGCCGAGGATGTCGTCACGCCATACCGGGCGGCCGCCCAGGTGCGAAGCCAGGTGGACGATCGGGCTGTAACCGCCCGAGGATGCGATCAGGTCGCACTCGAGGGTCTCGCCTGGGCTGGTGACTTTGTGTGCCTGCACATCGATGGCGGCCACGCGGGCGCCGGTGACGTGCTTGCTGCCTTTGGCCTCGATCACGGCGCTGGAGGTGAGGATGCGGATGCCCTTGGCACGCGCTTCTTCAACCAGCGAGCCACGTGGGTTGTGGCGGGCGTCGGCGATCGCGACCACTTGCAGGCCGGCGTCGTGCCAGTCGAGCGCTGCGCGGTAGGCGTGGTCGTTGTTGGTCGACAGCACCAGCTTGCGGCCTGGGGCCACGCCGTAGCGGCGCACGTAGGTCGACACGGCACCGGCCAGCATGTTGCCCGGCACGTCGTTGTTGCCGTACACCAGCGGGCGCTCGTGGGCGCCGGGCGCCAGTACCACGCGCTTGGCGCGCACACGGTGCACGCGGTGGCGCACCTGGCCGATCGGGGCGCGGTCGCCGAGGTGGTCGGTGAGGCGCTCGTGAATGGTCAGGAAGTTATGGTCGTGGTAGCCGTTGACCGTGGCCCGTGGAAGCAGGGTCACTTCCGGCAGGCTTTCCAGCTCTTTGATCACCGCGTTGACCCAGTCGGCGGCAGGCTTGCCGTCGAGGGTTTCGCGGGTGTCGAGCAGGCTGCCGCCGAACTCTTCCTGTTCATCGGCCAGGATCACCCGGGCGCCGCTGCGGCCGGCGGCCAGGGCGGCTGCCAGGCCGGCGGGGCCTGCGCCGACGATCAGCACGTCGCAGTGCTGGTTCATGTAGTCGTAGCTGTCCGGGTCGTTCTGCAGCGGCGCACGGCCAAGGCCTGCGGCTTTGCGGATGTACTTCTCGTAAGTCATCCAGAACGATTTCGGGTACATGAAGGTTTTGTAGTAGAAGCCCGGCGGCATCATGCTGCCGCCCACCTTGCCGAGGATGCCCATGACGTCGTTGTTGACGTTCGGCCAGCCGTTGGTGCTGGTGGCGACCAGGCCTGCGTACAGCGCCTGCTGGGTGGCACGCACGTTGGGGATCTGGGTGGCTTCGCTGGAGCCGATCTGCAGGATGGCGTTCGGCTCTTCGGTACCGGCGGCGATGATGCCGCGGGGGCGCGAGTACTTGAAGCTGCGCCCGACGATGTCGACGCCGTTGGCCAGCAGGGCGGCAGCCAGGCTGTCGCCGGCATAGCCCTGGTAGGTCTTGCCGTTGAAGGTGAAGTTCAGCACCTTGCTGCGGTCGATACGGCCGCCGCTGGCGAGGCGATAGGTCTGGCTCATACTTTTTCCCCTTGGCCCTTGGCGGTCGCGGATGCCGCGCTTTGCTTGCCGGCAGCGGTGACTTGAGGCTTCTCGCCGATCTTGTAGGTTTCCAGAATTTCGTAGGTCACGGTGTCACGGGTGACGTTGAAGTACTGGCGGCAGCCGGCAACGTGGTCCCACAGCTCGTGGTGGATGCCACGCGGGTTGTCGCGGAAGAACATGTAGGTGCCCCACTCCTCGTCGGAGCAGGCGGCCGGGTCCAGCGGGCGCGGGATGTGGGCCTGGCCGGAAGCGTGGAATTCTTCTTCGGAGCGCAGCTCGCCGCAGTGGGGACAGAAAATATGCAACATGACGGTTGTCTCCGGGTCAGTGGGCGACGGCAGCAGCGCCGTGTTCGTCGATCAGCGCACCGTTGTAGAAACGGTCCATGGAGAACGGCGCGGCCAGTGGGTGCATCTCGCCCTTGGCCAGGCTTGCGGCGAACACGTTGCCCGAGCCTGGGGTGGCCTTGAAGCCGCCGGTGCCCCAGCCGCAGTTGAAGAACATGTTCTTGACCGGGGTCTTGGAGATGATCGGGCAGGCGTCCGGCGAGGTGTCGACGATGCCGCCCCACTGGCGGTTCATGCGCACGCGCGAGAGGTTGGGGAACATCTCGACGATGGCCTGCAGGGTGTGTTCGATCACCGGGTACGAGCCGCGCTGGCCGTAGCCGACCCAGCCGTCGATACCGGCACCGATCACCAGGTCGCCCTTGTCGGACTGGCTGATGTAGCCGTGCACGGCGTTGGACATGATCACGCTGTCGATGATCGGCTTGATCGGCTCCGATACCAGGGCTTGCAGCGGGTGCGACTCCAGCGGCAGGCGGAAGCCGGCGAGCCTGGCCATGTGCCCGGAGTTACCGGCGGTGACCACACCGACGCGCTTGGCGCCGATGAAGCCTTTGTTGGTTTCCACGCCGATCACGGCGCCGTTTTCTTTACGGAAACCGATCACTTCGGTCTGCTGGATCAGGTCCACGCCCAGGGCGTCGGCGGCACGGGCGAAGCCCCAGGCCACGGCATCGTGACGGGCCACGCCGCCACGGCGCTGCACGGTGGCACCGAGGATCGGGTAGCGGGTGTTCTTCGAGCAGTCCAGGTAAGGAATCTCGGCCGCCACCTGGGCGGTGTTGAGCAGTTCGCCATCGACGCCGTTGAGGCGGTTGGCGTTGACCCGGCGCTCGGAGTCGCGGATGTCCTGCAGGGTGTGGCACAGGTTGTACACGCCGCGCTGGGAGAACATCACGTTGTAGTTGAGGTCCTGGGACAGGCCCTCCCACAGCTTCATGGCGTGCTCGTACAGGTGCGCCGACTCGTCCCACAGGTAGTTGGAACGCACGATGGTGGTGTTACGGGCGGTGTTGCCGCCGCCCAGGTAGCCTTTTTCGATCACGGCAACGTTGGTGATGCCGTGTTCCTTGGCCAGGTAGTAGGCCGTGGCCAGGCCATGGCCGCCACCGCCGACGATGACCACGTCGTAGACCTTTTTAGGGGTTGGCGTGCGCCACATGCGCTGCCAGTTCTCGTGGTGGCTGAGGGAGTGTTTGAAGAGGCCGAAGCCCGAGTAGCGTTGCATGGTCGTTTACTCCACTCAGCGGTAAACAGGGAAGTCTGCGCACAGGGCGGCGACGTTCTTGGCCACATCGGCTTCAACGTCAGCGTCGCCGAGGTTGTCGAGGATGTCGCAGATCCAACCGGCCAGCGCCACGCACTGGGCCACCTTGAAGCCACGGGTGGTGACGGCCGGGGTGCCGATACGCAGGCCCGAGGTGACGAACGGCGACTGCGGGTCGTTGGGCACGGCGTTCTTGTTGACGGTGATATGGGCACGGCCCAGGGCGGCGTCGGCGTCTTTGCCGGTAAGGCCCTGGCGGATCAGGCTGACCAGGAACAGGTGGTTGTCGGTACCGCCCGAGACCACATCGAAGCCGCGGTCGATGAACACCTGGGCCATGGCCTGGGCGTTTTCGATGACCTGCTTCTGGTAGGCCTTGAAACCAGGCTCCAGCGCTTCCTTGAAGCACACGGCCTTGGCGGCGATCACGTGCATCAGCGGGCCGCCCTGGGCGCCGGGGAACACCGCGGCGTTGAGCTTTTTCTCGATCTCTTCGTTGCTCTTGGCCAGGATCAGGCCGCCACGTGGGCCGCGCAGGGTCTTGTGGGTGGTGGTGGTGACCACATCGGCGAAGGGGATCGGGTTCGGGTACAGGCCGGCGGCGACCAGGCCGGCAACGTGGGCCATGTCGACGAACAGCAGGGCACCGACTTTATCGGCGATCTGGCGGAAGCGTGGGAAGTCGAGGGTTTTCGAGTAGGCCGAGAAACCGGCGACGATCATCTTCGGCTTGTGCTCGACGGCCAGGCGCTCGACTTCGTCGTAGTCGATCAGGCCGGTGGTGGTGTCGATGCCGTACTGCACGGCGTTGTACAGCTTGCCCGAGGAAGACACCTTGGCGCCGTGGGTCAGGTGACCGCCGTGGGCCAGGCTCATGCCCAGAATGGTGTCGCCGGCCTGCAGCAGGGCCAGGTACACGGCGCCGTTGGCCGACGAACCGGAGTGCGGCTGCACGTTGGCGTAGTCGGCGCCGAACAGCTGCTTGGCGCGCTCGATGGCCAGCGCCTCGACCTTGTCGACGTGCTCGCAGCCACCGTAGTAGCGCTTGCCCGGGTAGCCTTCGGCGTATTTGTTGGTGAGGCCGCTGCCTTGGGCCTGCATCACGCGCTTGCTGGTGTAGTTCTCCGAGGCGATCAGCTCGATGTGATCTTCCTGGCGCTGTTCCTCGGCATTCATCGCCGCCAGCAGTGCGTCGTCGTAACCCTGGATCTGGTCTTGCTTGCTGAACATCATGTATCTCCCGGCAGCGATCGTTTCTTGTCTGTAGAGGGACTTGTCACCCTTTGCAGCGATGGTATGGCCGGGCCGGAGGGCACAGATGCCTGCGCGCGCCTTGCAATGGCGCGTTTACGACATTGTTCAAGGCACTGTGGAAAACAGCGTGGGAGCGGGCTTGCCCCGCGATGGCGTTGGTGCTGATAAATCCTTTTCCAGGACCGCCGCAATCGCGGGGCAAGCCCGCTCCCACGGGCCATCACCCCTTTCGGAAAGGTTGTATAGGCATCTCCCGAATCAATGGTTTAGAGTGCTTTCTTGCGTCGTAAAAAGGACAGGCGTCATGACCGACAACAACCAACAATTCGCCAGCGACAACTATTCCGGCATCTGCCCCGAGGCCTGGGCCACGATGGAAAAGGCCAACCACGGCCACGAACGCGCCTATGGCGACGACCAGTGGACCGAGCGCGCCTCGGAGTACTTCCGCAAACTGTTCGAAACCGACTGCGAAGTGTTCTTCGCTTTCAACGGCACCGCCGCCAACTCCCTGGCCCTGGCCTCGCTGTGCCAGAGCTACCACAGCGTGATCTGCTCCGAGACCGCCCACGTCGAGACCGACGAATGCGGCGCGCCGGAGTTCTTCTCCAACGGCTCCAAGCTGCTGACCGCGCCCAGCGTCAACGGCAAGCTCACCCCCGAGTCGATCCGTGAAGTGGCGCTCAAGCGCCAGGACATCCACTACCCCAAGCCCCGCGTGGTGACCCTCACCCAGGCCACCGAGGTGGGCACGGTGTACCGCCCCGACGAGCTCAAGGCGATCAGCGCCACCTGTAAAGAACTGGGCCTGAACCTGCACATGGACGGCGCACGCTTCACCAACGCCTGCGCCTTCCTCGGCTGCACCCCGGCGGAGCTGACCTGGAAGGCCGGCGTCGATGTGCTGTGCTTTGGCGGCACCAAGAACGGTATGGCAGTGGGCGAGGCGATCCTGTTCTTCAACCGCGCCCTGGCCGAAGACTTCGACTACCGCTGCAAGCAGGCCGGGCAACTGGCCTCGAAGATGCGCTTCTTGTCGGCGCCGTGGGTCGGGCTGCTGGAAGACGGTGCCTGGATGCGTCATGGCCGTCACGCCAACAAGTGTGCGCAACTGCTGGCGTCGCTGGTCAGTGGCTTGCCGGGCGTCGAGCTGATGTTCCCGGTAGAGGCCAACGGGGTGTTCCTGCAGATGCCGGAGCCGGCCATCGAAGCGCTGCGCAATAAAGGCTGGCGCTTCTATACCTTCATTGGCAGCGGTGGGGCGCGGTTCATGTGCTCGTGGGATACCGAAGAGGCTCGGGTGCGCGAACTGGCGGCGGATATCCGCGCCATCGTCGGCGCCTGATCCACCGCATTCGCGGGTAAACCCGCTCCCACAGGTGCTCCACTAACCTTAAGGTCAGTGCTGTCCCTGTGGGAGCGGGTTTACCCGCGAAGAATCCAACACCGATTAAAGCCTGAACCCACCCATCTGCCGCGCCAGGTCATCGGCCAATCCACGCAAGGCCTGGCATTCCTCGCGGCATCCCTGCACTTCGCTGGCCGTCTGCCGCGCCAGGTCGGAAATCCCCTGCACCGTGCGGTTGATCTCCTCGGTCACCGCCGACTGCTCCTCGGTCGCCGTGGCCACCTGGTGGTTCATGTCGCTGATCTGCTCCACCTGATCGGTGATCGCCCCCAGCGACGTGCCCGTGAGCTGGCTGGACTCCACCCCATTGCCGGTCGCCTGCTGCCCCGCCTGCATCGACGACACCGCCGTGCCCGCGCCCTGCTTGAGGCGCTGGATCATCTGCTGCACTTCGTCGGTGGACACCTGGGTGCGCCGGGCCAATGTACGCACCTCGTCGGCCACCACGGCAAAGCCACGGCCCATCTCACCGGCCCGCGCCGCTTCGATGGCCGCGTTCAGCGCCAGCAGGTTGGTCTGTTCGGAAATACTGCGGATCACCGCCAAAACTTCATCGATCGAGGCGACTTCGTCGGCCAACTGGCTGACCGCATCGGCGGCCTTGCCGATCTCGCCAGACATGCCTTCGATGTTGTGAATGGACCGACGCACCACTTCCCGCGCCTGCAGCGCTTCGTCGCGCGCCGACTGCGATGCCACGGCGGCGGAGCCGGCATTCTGGGCAATGTCCTGCACGGTCAAACCCATCTCGTGCACGGCGGTGGCGACCATCTCGGTCATTTCCTGCTGCCGGCCAGAGCGTTCGGCGGTGTTGTCCACCACTTGCGTCACTTGTTCGACCGACCGGTGCAGGCGCTCGGTGGTGCGCAGCACTTCGCCGATCAAGCCGCGCTGGCTGTCGAGGAAGCGGTTGAAGCCCCGGGCCAGATCGCCCAGCTCGTCCTGGCGCGAATCGTCGAGTCGGTGGCTGAGGTCACCGGCACCGCTGCCAATCTGCACCAATGCCGCAGTGACCTGGCGGATCGGCCGTACCAAGCCACGCGCCAACAGCACCACCAGCAACAGCGACACCAGCGCTACGCCTCCGCCAATCAAGCTGGTGAGCCAGACGGCCTGACGCATCTGGGCATAGATTTCGGCCTCGGGCACTTCGGCCACCAGGGTCCAATTGAGGTCACGCAGGGGCAGGCCCAGGGCCAGGTAGGTTTCACCGTCACGGCTGAAACGGCTGCTGCGCAGGCCCTGCCCGCCCGTCATCACGGCTTTGGCTGCATCGGCATCGAGCTGCTCGGCGAGTTTGCGCTTGCCGCTGAATTGCTGGTCGGGGTGCACCTGGATCAGGCCATCGTTGCGCACCAGGAACACCTTGCCGTGCTCGCCGAAGCTGAAGTCGTGAATCAGCTTGGACAACTCGCTCATGCGCAGGCCCATGCCCGCCACGCCCACCAACTGGCCATCCTTTTCCACCCGATAGTCGATGAACAGCGCCAATTCGCCGGTGGCCCCGTCGATATCGATATTGACCAGGCGCTCGGCCCCGCTGTCGATATAGCCGTAGAACCAGCTGTCCTTGGGGTTGGCGCGGCTGAGAGTGCGATCCAGGCCTTTTTCGTTGTAGTAGTGGTTTGTGGCAGTGGCGGCGAACATCGTGGTGAAGGCCTGGTTCCGCTGCCTGGCGCCCTCCAGGTACTCGATGAAACGCGGTGCTTGCGCAGGATCCTCACCGGCGGCCAGCCAATCGCGCAGCAGAGTGTTGCCGGCGATGTCCGCCGCGGCCACCAGCGGTCGGCCGAGCATGCGTTCGATGTCGTTACGGATCGCCTCGATGCTGGCCGGCAGCGCCGTGTCGACCAGGTACCGCTCGGTGAGGCGGTTGACCGCCACCGTGTAGATCGCCACCACAACCAGGATGCTCGCCAGCAGGGCCGCGCCCATGCTTGCGATCAATTGCCACTGGATACTCCGCCGCCAGATACGCATGCCCTTGTTCCCCGAACATTATTGTTTTGGGGGAAGTGTATACACTCTAGTATCCGATCAAGCCACAAATCTTGAACAAAACAAATGACCTGTGGGAGCTGGCGTGCCAGCGATAGCAGTGGTGAATGCACCGACGCCATCGCTGGCAAGCCAGCTCCCACAGGGTCATGGGATGCTTCAGGAAAGGTGGGGACCGCTGACACAGAGCGGTCCAACTCAAATCAGGCGTCGCCGATAGTGCGGCTGATGGCATCGACGGTGGCGTCGATCTGCGCCTGGGTGCGCTCCAGGGTCTTGGCGTGTTCGCGCTGCAACTCGATCTGTTTCGAGCACAGGTTCAGGGCCGCCAGCACCAGCAATTTGTCCCCGATCAGGGTCGGGTAGCTGCGCTTGGTCTCGGCCAGGGCGACGTTGAGCATGCGCACGGCCTGGGCCAGGGTCTCTTCCTGGCCTTCCGGCGCCTTGAGCGAATAGTCGTTGCCGAGGATCGAGACGACGTTGACCGGCTGCGCGTGCAGCCTCATGCGTTCACGACACCCGCGCTGGCGCGGTCGACCAGGGCCTGGATGCGGGCAGCGGTGGCGCCGTGCTTCTCTTCCTGTTCCATCAGCGACAACTGCAGGCTGTCGTTCTCTTCCTTGGCCTGGGCCAGTTCCTGGGCCAGGTTGGCGTTCTGTTCGGCCAGTTGTGCGTTCTTGTGCATCAGGTCGGTGACCAGCTGCTCGAGTTGATTCAGGGAAGTTTCCAACATGCGTCTATCTCGGGTTGTTGCAAAGGGCGCACACGATAAGGAAAAACCTGCGCCCTCGCCATTAAATATCGGATTCAAAAGGTTTTTACCTGCTCAGGTTGACCGGTGTCGGCCGCCCTTGTTCCGGCCTGGGTCAACCGCCTGTCAGGAATTTAGTTAGCTGCCTCACAATTTCACCGTGCCACTATCAAGACTGGCCGGTCACGACCGATACGCCGGCAGGTCCCATTTCGTCGCACGGACTGCGGCCCCCCTTTCTGCCTTGGATACCGCCTCCATGTCCCTACGCAACATGAATATCGCCCCGCGCGCCCTGCTCGGGTTCTCGGTGATCGGCCTGCTGATGCTCGGCCTGGGTGTCTTCTCGCTGATCCAGATGGGCAACATCCGCCAGGCCGGCGTGACCATCGAAGAAATCAGCGTGCCCAGCATCAAGACCCTCGACGAGCTGACCGCGCTCAACCTGCGCCTGCGCACCCTCTCCTACCGCCTGCTGCTCAACCGCGAGCCGGCCACCCAGCAGGACACCCTGCGCCTGCTCGACGAGCGCAACGCGCAGATCGACAAGGCCCGCCATGCCTACGAGCCGCTGATCAGCGCCGCCGATGAAAAAGCCGCGTTCGATCAGTACGGCCAGTTGCTCGGCCAGTACCGCCAGCTCGAAGCGCGCATGCGCAGCCTGAGCCAGGCCGGCGACCTGGAAGGCTTGCGCACCCTGCTCAACCGCGACCTGCTGGACAACTCCGAGCAGATCAACAAGGTCATGGACACCCTGGTGCGCATCAACACCGACCAGACCCGCGACACCAACCTGCAGGCCGCCGACCAGTACAACGGCGCCTTTGCCCTGGTGATCGGCCTGCTGATTGCCGCCACCGTGCTGACCCTGCTGTTCGCCCTCCTGCTCACCCGCAGCATCGTCAAACCCATCGACGAAGCGCTCAAGGCCGCCGAGCAGATCGCCGAGGGCGACCTCACCCACAGCATCCGCCCCGAAGGCACCGACGAAGCCGCGCGCCTGCTGCAGGCCATGGCCAAGATGCAGGACAAGCTGCGCGACACCTTGCAGTTGATCGCCGGCTCCGCCACCCAGCTGGCCTCGGCCGCCGAAGAGCTGAACAGCGTCACCGACGAAAGCGCCCGCGGCCTGCAGCAGCAGAACAACGAAATCGAGCAGGCCGCCACCGCCGTCACCGAAATGACCAGCGCGGTCGAGGAAGTGGCACGCAACGCGGTCAGCACCTCCGAAGCCTCCAGCGAAGCCAGCCGTTCAGCCGGCGATGGCCGCGACCTGGTCATGGAAACCGTGGGCGCCATCGAGCGCATGAGCGGCGACGTACAGGCCACCGCCAAGCTGATCACCCACCTGGCCGAGCAATCGCGCGACATCGGCAAGGTGCTGGACGTGATCCGCGGCCTGGCCGACCAGACCAACCTGCTGGCGCTCAACGCCGCCATCGAGGCGGCGCGTGCCGGCGAGGCGGGCCGTGGCTTTGCCGTGGTGGCCGATGAAGTGCGGGCGCTGGCGCACCGCACCCAGCAGTCCACCAGCGAGATTGAGCGGATGATCGGCAGCATCCAGGGTGGCACCGAACAGGCCGTGGACTCGATGCGCACCAGCACCGAGCGCGCCGAATCGACCCTGAACATCGCCAAGGGCGCAGGCCTTGCGCTGGACACCATCGCCTCGGCGGTGGGGCAGATCAACGAGCGCAATCTGGTGATCGCCAGCGCCGCCGAGGAGCAGGCCCAGGTGGCCCGCGAGGTGGACCGCAACCTGGTGAACATCAATGACCTGTCGGTGCAGAGTGCCACCGGCGCGCATCAGACCAGCGCGGCGAGTGCCGAGTTGTCGCGATTGGCGGTGGACCTCAACGGGCTGGTGGCGCGGTTCCGTACCTGACCGTCAAGGCCATAGGGGGGGCGTGGCACCGGCGAATGGCCTCAACCTCCGCGTGCCCCTCTATGTGCGCCTGCCAGGCCGGCACAGCCAGTTCGTCAGCGCACGAATAAGACGGCACGGCAGCCCTGCCGGCTGCTGCTGGGCAGGCACACCCCCCAACGCCATCGGCTTGAGCCGTTCCCATTGCGAGATCGGCCCCGCCTGCGGCGCAACCCCGCCATTGAACTTGCTGGCCAGCTTGTCCACGGCATTCAGTGCCGTGGTCACCGCCCCCTCGGCCCAGCCTGCGGTCCAGGACACATCGTCGCCGGCCAGGATGAAGCCATCATTGGCAACGCCGTTGCCACCCTCGTGGAACTGGCTGAACAACAGGCGCTGATACTCGTATTGGCCGGGCAGGTTCATCTTGAACGCACCGAGGTAGAAGGGCTCTGCTTCCCATTGGATCTGCGCGAACGGGTCGCTGCCCAGGTACTGCCCACGCAGGTCCACCTGCGGATAGACCTGCTCCAGCAGGGTGGTGCACAGCTCGGCGTTGGGCATGTGCGCCTGGCTGCCCAGCAGTTTGAGGCTGTCGTCGTTCCAGGTGTACGACAGGAAGATCCCCGAGCCTGTGTAGCTGCCGCTGCTGGCGCCATAGTCCACCAGGTAGGTGCCGCGGGTCAGGCGGTCCGACAGGGTGATGCTCATCAATTGCCGGCCTTCACTGTCACGGGCCTTCCAGAACGGGCTGCGGGTCTGGGCGAAGACCTTGGCCGACTGCATGTAGTGGGTGTACATCACCGCTTCCCACTGCTTCTGGCTGAGCAGCGCCGGGCCTGCGGGTTGCGGGTCGGCATGCCGGTAGCGAAACTTGTCGAGGATGCGAACGTGTGGGGTGTAGACCACCGCTGCAAAGGTCTGCGTGTGGTCCTCCTGCCGCTCCAGGTCGCGCAGGTACACCTCGAACTGGCCATCTTCGCGACGGCTGACCAGGCTGACCTCCTGGCGCAGCGGGTTGCGCCCAGGCAAGCCTGCCATGGTCAAGGTCTGCACCGTTTCGAGGGCATCCCAATACACATGCTCGTCGCCAAAACTGCCGGGGGTGCCCGCCCATAGCCGCTGCGGCAACTGATCGGCGCCATCGCGCATCAGCTGGTGGGAAACATCCAGCCCGGTATAGAGCACCCGCAGCACTTCGAGGAAACAGTTGGGGAAGTCGGTATTCCAGCCACCGGTACCGAAACCGATCTGACCGAACAGGTTGATATCCGCCGCCAACCACTTGGCCTGCTCGACCATCGCCGCATGGAAACTCAAGTTATCCCAACCCAGTTCGAGCATATTGTTCCAAGTGGACTTGATGAAGTCTTGATCCACCGTACCATCGGACATTGCCCGTTCCATGGCAGCAAAATGAATCGGGGATTGTTCCAGGAACTCTTCAAAGAAACGGTCTTCAATGGCCTTGAACTTTTCTGGCCGGGGAAATTCCCCGTCATCACCCTCGAAGTAATACTTGTTCCCTTCGTAATCAACTACCGTACTGACCGCTGCAACGCTGCCCGGGTTGGGGAAGTCTTCACTGTTGTCACGCATGCCGACTTTATCGAAGTAATGCATCAGCGCCCTGCCCGACACCGGAAAGCGCATGGCCCCACGCTCGAACGGCACACTACCGACCCCGTCGGAGAACAACCGCCCACCGATTCGCCCGCTGGCCTCCACCACCACCGGCCGCAAGCCCATGCGCATGCACTCATAGGCGGCCACGAGCCCCGCCACACCGGCCCCCACCACCAGTACTGCCTGGCCCAGGTTCTCGGGCTGCAGACTGCCCAGGGGGCTTGCGCCCTTGGCCTGCAGGTAGCGTGCATAGTCGAATGGAAAGTCCGGAATCAAGGCACTGACAGCGTCGGCCCGGGCCAGTAAAGCAGCTCGCATTCTGTTGGGTGTAGCCGCCATGTTTATTACTCACTTCACTGTGAATAAGTTAATTAACCGAAGTAAATAGGAATATTCCTACATAGCAAAATACTCTTTCGCGCTATTAATTCGAATTCTGAGACTATCAGAAATGCCAGTTGACATAACCTCAAACAACCAGTCCACACGTGAACTTCGCCGTAAATTCCGGTGAAATTCCATGACACCTGGAATTCCCATGGCTCGTGCAATACACGCGAAAAAAGTCTTGAACATGGAAGCCCGAAGTATCGAACAAATCCCGGCCGGTGAACGGCACGGCAAGGCCTGGCACTTGGCGCCGTTCTGGTTCACCGGAAACTTCGTGCTCACCACCATGGCCACCGGTTTCATCGGCCCGTCCTCCGGCCTGCTGGCCTGGCAAGCCATTCTGGCGATCGTGCTGGGGGTCGCGGCCGGCACCTTGTGCATGGCATTGCACGCCAACCAGGGCCCGCGCCTGGGCCTGGCGCAGATGATCCAGTCACGGGCCCAGTTCGGGCTCTATGGCGCGGTGCTGCCATTCGCGGTGGTGGTCGGTGTGTACGTGGGTTTCAACGTGTTCAACCTCACGCTGGCAAGCGAAGCGCTCGGCCCGTGGCTGCCGGGGCCGGCGCCGCTGTGGCAGGGCCTGCTGCTGGCCATCGCATTGTGCATCGCCGTAGTCGGCCACGACCTGCTGCACGCGGTGCAGCGCTGGCTCACCTACGTGCTGATCGCCGTGTTCGGCTGGCTCACCCTTACCGCGCTGGGTGGGCTGCAACTCGATAGCGCACAGCCGCAAGTACCCTTCTCCTGGGCTGCATTCTTCGGCCAGCTGTCGGTGGCCGCGGCCTACCAGATCAGCTACGCCGTCTATGTGTCCGACTATACCCGCTACCTGCCTGCCGACACCCCGGCCCGGCGCACCGTCGGCTGGACCTATCTGGGCGCCGCCGCATCGGCCATCTGGCTGATGTCGCTGGGCGCCCTGCTGGCCTCGGCACTACCCGCCGACGGGCCGATCGGCTACGTGAAACACCTGGGTGACCTGGCCATGCCGGGCTTCGGCAACGTCGCCGTGCTGCTGGCGGTGCCGGCGCTGGTCGGCATCATGGCCATCAACTGCTACGGCGCCATGCTCACCGGCGCCAGTGCCCTGTCGGCCATGCGCGAGGTACCGCCTGGGGCCGGGCCACGCATTGTCGGTATCGTGCTGGTGGGGGTGCTGATCTATCTGATCACCCTGAGCCTGCCGGCCAGCTACCTGGACAGCTTCAGCCTGTTCCTGCAACTGATGCTGTATCTGCTGCTGCCCTGGAGCGCCATCAACCTCACCGACTTCTATCTGCTGCGCCAGGGCCGCTATGTGATCGCCGAACTGTTCGACGCACAAGGCATCTACGGGCGCTGGGCACTGCCTGGCTTGCTGGCCTACCTGGGGGCGCTGCTGGCCATGCTGCCGTTCGCCAGCCTGGGCGGTTACCAGGGCTGGCTGGTTGCCAGCCTGGGGGGCGTGGACCTCGCCGCGCCAGTGGGCTTCGTCATGGCAGCCCTGCTCTACGGGTGTTTTACCTACCACCGCGACAACCAACGTGAAACCGCCCTGTGGCGCCAGGAGAACCGCGTATGAACGGCACCTACCGTGTGGCCTGCCAGCAACTGGCCCCGCAGCTTGGCCAGCCGCGCCTGAACCTCGAACGCTCGCTCGCCGCCATCCGCGACGCCGCACTGGCCGGCGCCAGGCTGGTGGTGCTGCCGGAACTGGCGCTCAGCGGCTACCTGTTTCGCGACCGTCAGGAGGCCCACGACCACGCCGAAACGCGCGACAGCCCCGCCCTGGCGGCCTGGGCGGCGCATGCCCGCACGCACCAGGTGATCGTAGTAGGCGGCTTTTGCGAACGCCTGGCCGGGGGCGAAGTAGCCAATGCATGTGTGCTGATCGAGCCTTGTGGTCGTCGCACCTTCTACCGCAAGGCCCACCTGTGGGATGGCGAAACCCGCATTTTCACCCCTGGCGACCAGCCGCCACCGGTGGTGAACACCGCCATCGGCAAAGTGGCGATGATGATCTGCTACGACCTGGAGTTTCCCGAATGGGTGCGCCTGGCCGCGTTGGGCGGCGCCCAGTTGCTGTGCGCGCCGGTGAACTGGCCGCTCGGGCCGAGCCTGCCGGCGCAGCGCCCGGCCGAGGTGATCCGGGCCCAGGCCAATGCCTCGGTGAACCGCCTGTTCGTGCTGGCCTGCGACCGTTGCGGCGAGGAACGGGGCACACAGTGGGTGGGCGGCACGGCGCTGTTGGACGCCGACGGTCATCTGCTGGCAGGCGGCGATCGCAGCCAGCACACTCGCTTGCTGCTGGCGGATATCACCCCGGCCGAGGCCGACGACAAACGCATCAGCACCTACAACCATGTGCTCGAAGACCGCCGCCCGGATCTGTATCGTGGGCTGCTGTGAGGCCGCGTGTGCGGGTCAGTACTCGATCCGCACATCCCCCTTCGGCACACTGCAGCAAGACAGGATATAGCCCTCGGCCTCGTCCTCTTCGGTGATCCCGCCGTTGTGCTCCATCTCCACCTCGCCACCCAGCTTGAGCACCTTGCAGGTGCCGCAGATACCCATGCCACAAGCCTTGGGGATCATCAGCCCGACCTTGGCCGCCGCCGCATGCACGGTCTCGCCCGGGGCCACGCGAATGCTCTTGTCGCTGCCGACGAACTCCACCAGGTTGAGGTCGGCCGCGTCCACTTCCGGCGCATCGGCAGCAGCTTCGGCATGCTCCACCGCATCGGCCTTGGCCTCGGGCGGTGTCGCGCCGAACGACTCCTCGTGGTAGTTCTTCATGTCGAAGCCGACCGCCTCGAGCATGCGCTTGACCGCGCTCATGTAAGGCGTCGGGCCGCAGCAGAAGATGGTGCGCTCCAGGTAGTCCGGGGCGATCAGCTCCATCAGGCGCTGGTTGAGGTAACCGCGATAGCCGGCCCACGGCTCGCCCAGCCCGTGCTTCTCACAAATGATGTGCAGGCTGAAGTTGGGGATGCGCGAAGCCATCTGCTCCAGCTCGCGGTGATAGATGATGTCCTTCGGCGAGCGGGCGCTGTGCACGAAGACCATGTCGACATTGGCGTTGGTGTCGTAGAACCAGCGGGCCATGGACATCACCGGGGTGATGCCGACGCCACCGGACAGGTACAGGGTCTTGCCCGCCGGGAAGTCGATGGCGTTGAACAGCCCCACCGGCCCGTGCACCGGCAGCTCGGCGCCTTCGTGCATGGTGTCGTGGAGGAAGTTCGACACCAGCCCGCCCGGCACGCGCTTGACGGTGATCGAAAAACTGTAGGGCACCGACGGCGAGCTGGAGATGGTGTAGGAGCGCATCACCGGCTTGCCTTCGATCTCCAGCTCCAGGGTGACGAACTGCCCGGGCTTGAAGAAGAACATGATCGGCTGGTCGGCCATGAAGCAGAACGTGCGCACATCCCAGGTTTCCTGGATGACCTTGACGCAGCGCACGATGTGGCGGCCATTGGCCCAGGTCTGGGTGGTGACCGGGTTGAGGAAGGTATCGGACATGTTCATCTCCAGCAGCCGACTGTCGGCCTTTCTTATGGCTCCGATAATGCGCAACGCGAGGGCTGCGTACATTCCCATCCGCGACATCGGCGTGCTTATCGCGACCAGCCCCACGCTACAAGGGTTGGCGCGTCGGAATTCGATGCGGCCATGTCGCCCATGGATATGGTTCCCGCCGTCTTCGAACGCACACTCCTCGGCAAAACAACAGGCTGTTTATCCAAAGCAGCAGCCCTGCGGCAAACAACAACGATTAGCCACTTTTGTCGGCCGCACGCGGCCCCGAGGACCACACGATGGACGTCACCGCTACCCTGAGCCTGGGCGACCCACTGGAACCCGCACGCAAGGCCACCGCCGAGATGCTGCAGACCCGCGAGCGCACCTACTCGCTGCCGCAACCTTTCTACAGCGACGAGCGCCTGTTCCAGATCGACATGCAGGAGATCTTCCACAAGGAATGGCTGATCGCCGGCCTGGTTTGCGAGATCCCGACCAAGGGCAACTACATCACCCTGCAGATCGGCAAGAACCCGATCATCGTGATCCGCGGTGCCGAAGGTAAGGTGCATGCCTTCCACAACGTCTGCCGCCACCGCGGCTCGCGCCTGTGCGTCAGCGACAAGGGCAAGGTGGCCAAGCTGGTCTGCCACTACCACCAGTGGACCTACGAACTCGATGGCCGCCTGCTGTTCGCCGGTACCGAGATGGGCGCCGACTTCGACATGAACCAGTACGGCTTGAAGCCTGTGAACGTGAAGGTGGCCGGTGGCTACATCTTCATCAGCCTGGCCGAGAACCCGCCGGCCATCGACGAGTTCCTGGCCACCCTCGACCACTACATGGAACCGTACGACATGGAGAACACCAAGGTGGCGGTGCAGACCACCTTGATGGAGAAGGCCAACTGGAAGCTGGTGCTGGAGAACAACCGCGAGTGCTACCACTGCAGCGGTTCGCACCCGGAGCTGTTGAAGACGCTGCTGGAGTGGGACGACACCAACGACCCGCGCGCCAGCCAGGAATTCAAGGACCATGTGGCCGCCTCGGCCGCCGCCTGGGAAGCCGAGAAGATCCCTTACCTGCACAAGAGCCACGGCCTGCGTAACCGCATCGTGCGCATGCCGCTGCTCAAGGGCACCGTGTCGATGACCATGGACGGCAAGGTGGCGTGCAAGAAGCTGATGGGCCGCATCCAGAACCCCGACCTGGGCTCGATGCGCATCCTGCACCTGCCACATTCGTGGAACCACTGCATGGGCGACCACATGATCGTGTTCACCGTGTGGCCGATCAGCGCGCAGGAAACCATGGTCACCACCAAGTGGCTGGTGCACAAGGATGCGGTGGAGGGGGTGGACTACAACCCTGAAGAAATGCGTAAGGTATGGGATGCCACCAACGACCAGGACCGTCGCCTGGCCGAAGAGAACCAGCGCGGGATCAACTCCACCGCCTATCAGCCGGGGCCTTACTCGAAGACTTACGAGTTTGGCGTGGTGAACTTCATCGACTGGTATAGCCAGCGCATGCTGGAGAACCTGGGGGCGGAGCCGGCGCCTTATTTGAAGGAAGTGAAGGCGCAGTAAGATCATCGCCGTGCCTTGGTTTCAACGCCAAGGCACGGATCTCAACCCGAATTACCCTGACGAACGGCGCTGACGGTTGTAAGCTCCACAGGCGGCTCTGTCGGGGTTCGCCACGGCCGTGTCACCCAGTTGCTTAACCTGTTGCCAGCGGACCCGATACCCCGTCCCAAGTAACGCAAGCCATCCCAGACAAGCCCCACCCCCAAGGTCTCCATTACCCCCTCCGTCACAACCCTCCAACGCGGTACGCCATATGTGCCTGCGTCTCTCCACCAGTTGGAGGCTACGGGTCTCATCATCAGAACTGTCCCCACCCCGACAGTAGTTGCGCCTATAGAGCTCTGTACTGCACCGGACATAGCGAGGTCCGTCGCCGGGGAAGCTGGCAGGCCGCCAAGCAGACCAATCGCGCGACCAGAGTTGACCATCAGGCCAGCACCATAAAAATGCGCTGTATTCGCGACGCGAGCCTGTGTTGTTGGAGGTATGTAGGGATGATCGGGGCGCATGAGATGGATCTGACGTTGCGCTGCATTGTAGAAGTTTCTGTTTAACCCAGCCCCACCTGTCATAAAGCTGGAGAGAAAGGCTGCTCCTTGTACCAACGTAGGGATGATGAAACGCCCGCTTGGATCGGCTTGATTGACGGGATCGCCAGCGCAGTAAGCGTAAGCATTCAGCCCCCCTTCAGCGAAGGGGCTAAACGCATCTGGCGAATGAAAACGCATGATCACCGGGTTGAACTGCCGGTGTCCGTTGCCCAGGTGATAGCAACCGGTCAGGGCATCCAGGCGCTCGCCGCAGAACGCGCTCATCGCCCCGCCTTGGATCGTTGCCCCGTATGCCGTGTAAGCCCTCGCGGTACCGCGTGAATCGTCGAGAACAGAACGCTGCCGGTCAGTTGCCAGCAAATGAACAAGGCTCATGGAGTGCCTCCCTGATTTGACCACCTTAGGCTAATCGCACCGGGATAACGGTAAAACTGGCAAAAATAAGGGGTAGTGGGTATTGCCTGCTGGTCAAAATTCGAGCAATCGCTTTCAGACCTTGTGATTCATGGCCTGGAGAAGGCAGCGAACAACTTATCCACAGGCAGGGCCACACAGATTGTGCAAAACCACAGGGTCTGGAACCGATAGACAATGATCAAAAAATGATCAAATCGCTACAGGCCATATATCCAAAGGGCTGCAGCAACAACCAAACACCTTGTCCACAGAGAGACCAACAGCGTTTGTGAACAAGCGCGATGGCTGTTCTACAACCGTTGTGGATAAACACCTTATCCCGTTGATTTCAGTGGCATGGCGGGCCTCGAACGTTGATTTGATCGCTTTTTGATCAAACCTCTACAAGCCCTATGATTCGGGCTCTGTAGCCATGTCCAAACAGATTATCCACAGGGCCGCTAACAGCGAATGTGGGCAAGTGATGGGGAATTGAGGGGTTAGAGTTGGAGCAAGACCTGGTCAATAATTAATCAATCGACTGAAGGCATTGATTTCAAAGGGCTGTAGCGAAGCGCAAACACTTTACCCACAGCTTGGCGAACAGATTTCGGGGGCAAAATTATCACCGCACGCTCACGCGCACCCTGTGGGAGCGGCTTTAGCCGCGAAGCAGGCAATGCGGTGGATGGCACCGGCTTCGCCGGTGTTCGCGGGTAAACCCGCTCCCACAGGGTTAGCGCCAGGCCGAACTCTGCGCAATCCTGTGGAAGCAGGGCTTGAATGGCGGGGTTTGCTCAGCGCAACACCCCCTCCTCCACCAGCAGCTTGAGAATCGCCTCGGCGCCTTCCTGGGGCGAAACATCCTTCAGCACCTTGCCGCCACCACCACTGGCCTTGGCCGTGGCGGCCTTCATGCGGTCGGCACCGCTCTTGGCCTTGATCACCTTGAGCCGCTTGGGCCGTGGCCGCGCAGGCTGCAAGGCGTCATCACCCATTACCGGGTCGTCCACCACCGCCACCTCGTGAGGGGCCAGCACCCCGCGCCGCGCCGGGCCGAACGCGCTCTGGCGGGGCTTGGGCGCAGCGTTATCCACAGTTGCCAACAAAGGCAGGCGCACTTTCAAGCGACGGCGCTGACCCCGTGGCAGCGCCTGCAACACCTGGGCGGTGCCGTTCTCGATCGATTCCACTTCGGCCAGCCCGACCACCAACGGCCAACCGAGCTTCTCGGCCAGCAGAAACGGCAACATGCCAGAGCCTTCCCCGGTCTCCGCCTGGCTGCCCGTCAGCACCAACTGGGCGCCGGCATCGCGCAGGTAGTCGCCCAACACGCCCAGTACATCGGCGCCAGCGGGCTGCTCCAGGACATCCAGGTGCTCCAGCCCCATGCCCAGGTAGGCACGCAAAGCCTCCTCGTGGGGATCACCGGCATGCACCACCTGCAAGTTATCCCCAGCCAGCTGCAAGCCCAGCTCCACGGCGCGGGCGTCCTGCTCGGCGCGGCGTGCGCGGCCAGAGCTGGGGTGAGCGCCAATCGAGACCAGGCTGATGACTTTCGTACTCATGCTCATGCCCTTATGCCGCGTCGCGCTGGCCGCCGCTGCGGTAGTTGTCCACAGCCTCGATCAGTGCCTTGAGAATCGCCGAGCTGTCGCCAATCACCGACAGGTCGGCCCGTTTGATCATGTCGCAGCCCGGGTCCATGTTGATCGCCACCACCTTGTCGCAGGCGCCGATGCCCTGCAGGTGCTGGATCGCGCCGGAGATACCCACAGCCACGTAGACCCGCGCCGTGACCCAGGTGCCGGTGGCGCCCACCTGGCGGTTGCGCGGCATGAAGCCGTCGTCCACCGCCACGCGGGAGGCACCTTCGGTGGCACCAAGGGCCTTGGTGGCCTGGTGGTACAGGTCCCAGTCCTTGACGCCGTTGCCGCCGGAGACGATGAACTCGGCCTCGGCCATGGCAATGGCGGCCGGGTCCACGGCCACCGAGCCGAGGTCCTCGATACGCGACAGACTGCGCGCCACGCCTGTGGACAACTCCACGGGCAAGGCTTCGTGGCGGGTTTCGCTCACCGGCTCTGCGCATTCGGCAGCGGCCAGGATCAAGCGTGGCACGTCGCGCTGGATATCCTGCTGGCCGGCGCCGGCACGGCCGATGCACTGGCCGTCCTTGACCTGCCACACCCGCGTCGCCGGGCGTTCGCCCAGGGCCGCGCCAAAGCGCCGGCCGAGTTCGCCGCCACCGCTGCGGCTATCGGGCAACAGCCAGTGGCGTGGCGCGAACTGGTTATCCACAGCCCGCAGGCCCTGGACCAGTTGCTCCGGTGCATAACCTTCGAAGGCCTCGCCCTCGATGACCAGCAGGCGATCAACGCCGGCTGTGGAAAAGTTGCTTTCCTTGTGCTCACCGAACACCACGGCCAGCACCGCGCCGTCACTGCCAGCCAGGCTGTGGGCCAGGCCGAGCAGGTCGCGGTCGTGGCTGCCGAGACGACCGCCGACCATGTCCGGCACCACGGCGATGTAGTACGCAGGCTCGGCCACCTGATGCAGCGGCAGCTGAACCTCGGCGGCGGCCGTGCGCCGCCCGCCCACGCCGGTACCCTGCTGGGCGCCGCTGCGGTCGATGCGCTTGAGGCCGCTGGGGCCGATGAAGCCGGCAGCGATCGCATGGGGGTTCTTGCGCATCAGGCCGTTGGGGCCCATCCAGCTGGTTTGTTGCGTCTGCATAGCCGCATGCAGCGGGTGCAGGCGGTTACGGGCGATCCACTCGGCGCGTGGGTCGCGGCGGATGATGTCGCTCATCAGTGCACCTCCGCAGGTTCACGTTTGCTGGCTGGCGATTTGGCGCTGGCCGGGGCCTGGTCTTCGATCAGCACATCGGCGACCAGCTCGGCGAGGTCCTTGATCTGTGGGCGCGGTTCGACCACGCCTTCGAGCATCGCCGTGCACTGTGGGCAACCCACGGCCACCAGCTCTGCCTCGGTCTCGCGGATATCGTCCATGCGCATGTCGGGGATACGTTGCTTGCCCGGGATGTCGGTGATCGGCGCGCCGCCGCCACCGCCGCAGCAACGGGAACGGAAGCCCGAGCGCTGCATCTCGCGCACCTCGATACCCAGGGCCTTGAGCACGTCGCGCGGGGCCTCGTACTCGCCGTTGTAACGGCCCAGATAGCACGGGTCGTGGTAGGTGACGCTGCCACCCTTGTGCTGGCCGAGGTTGAGCTTGCCGGCGGCGATCAGTTCGGCGATGTAGGTGCTGTGGTGCTGCACCTGGTAGTCACCGCCCAGGGCACCGTATTCGTTCTTCAGTACATGGAAACTGTGTGGGTCGCACGTGACGATGCGCTGGAACTGGTACTTGGCCAGGGTCTGGATATTGCGTTTGGCCAGGTGCTGGAAGGTCGCTTCATCACCCAGGCGTCGCGCCACGTCACCGCTGTCGCGCTCTTCCAGGCCAAGCACGGCGAAGTCCACGCCAGAGGCCTTGAGCACTTTGACGAAGGCGCGCAGGGTGCGCTGGTTGCGCATGTCGAAGGCGCCATCGCCGACCCAGAACAGCACCTCGGTGCGTTTCACATCACTGAGCAGTTGCAGGTTGAGGTCGGCGGCCCAGTTCATCCGCCCGCCCGGGGCGAAACCGCCGGGGTTGTCGGTGGCAATCAGGTTGTCCAGCACCTCGGCGCCCTTGTTCGGGGTGGCACCCTTTTCCAGGGTGAGGTGGCGGCGCATGTCGACGATGGCATCGACGTGCTCGATCATCATCGGGCACTCCTCCACGCAGGCGCGGCAGGTGGTGCACGACCACAGGGTTTCGGCATCGACCAGGCCGTTGACGATGGGCTGGTGCGGATGGCCGCCATGCTCACCGATCGGCTTGCCCGGATAGGGGCTGCCGGCGAACGTGGCGTCGGTGCCACCGGCCAGGCCGATGACCATGTCCTGAATGAGCTTTTTCGGGTTCAGCGGCTGGCCGGCGGCGAATGCCGGGCACATGGCCTCGCACTTGCCGCATTGCACGCAGGCGTCGAAACCGAGCAGCTGGTTCCAGGTGAAATCGACCGGTTTTTCCACACCCAGCGGCGCGTTCGGGTCTTCCAGATCCAGCGGCTTGAGGCCGGTGGAACGGCCGCCGCCGAAGCGCTCGGCGCGGCGGTGCCAGGCCAGGTGCAGGGCGCCGGCGAAGGCGTGCTTCATCGGCCCGCCCCAGGTCATGCCGAAGAACAGCTCGGACACGCCCCACAGCACGCCGACGCCAAGCACCGCCACCAGCACCCAGCCACCGGTGCCTTCCGGCAGGATGCCGGCCACCGGCAAGGTCGCGATGAAGAAGCTCGCCGCGAACATCAGCAGGCTCTTGGGCAGCCGCATCCACGGGCCCTTGGACAGGCGCGAAGGAGGGTCGAGGCGGCGTTTGAAGACGAAGATCGCACCGCTGAACATGATCACCGTGGCGACCAGCAGGGCATACCCAAGGATCTTGCTGTGCAGGCCGAAGCCGTGCACCAGGATTGCCAGCACGGCCGAGAGCACGAAGCCGCCGGCGGTGGCCACGTGGGTCTTGGACATGTACTTGTCGCGCTCGACCACGTGGTGCAGGTCCACCAGGTAGCGCCGTGGCATGGCCAGCAGGCCTTTGATCAGGTCGACCTTGCTCGGCCGCCCGCGCCGCCACATGCGCACCCGGCGCAGGGCGCCGAGCACCGCCAGGGCCAGCGCGGTGAACAGCAGGATGGGTAGAAGGGTGTTCAACATGGGAGGCTCCCACAGTGTTCCTCTACAGATGCCGCGTTGGTTCTGCGATCAGAAATCCTTGCACAGGCGCAAGGCGTCGTAGATCGCCGCATGCACGTTGCGCTGAGCCACGCAGTCGCCAATGCGGTACAACAGGTAGCCCTCGCCCGGCTGGCTGAGGATCGGCTGCGGCTTGATGGCGAACAGCGCCTCGACGTCGATCTGGCCCTTGTTGCGCGAACCGTCCTTGAGCGCGTAGTACAGCTGCTCGTCGGGACGCACGCCGTTCTCCACCACCACCTGGTCCACCACCCGCTCTTCCTTGGCGCCCGTGTACTCGTTCTCGAGCACCGCCACCAGCTTGTCGCCTTCGCGGTAGACCTTCTCCAGCATCATGTCGCCGGTCATGATCACTTCTTTGGGGTACATGCTGCGGTAGTAGGTGGGGAAGCTGGTGCCGCCCATGGCCACGCCCGGCTTGATGTCGTCGGTGACGATTTCGACCTGGCTGCCCTTGTCGGCGATGAAGTCCGCCGTCGACATGCCGGTGAACTCGCAGATGGTGTCGTACACCAGCACGTTCTTGCCCGGTGCGACCTTGCCGTCGAGCACGTCCCAACTGCTCACCACCAGCCCTTCGGCGGCGCCCCAATGCTCGTTCTGCTCGACGAACGGATGGCCGCCCACCGCCAGCACGATGATGTCCGGCCGCAGGTCCTGGATGGTCGCCACGTCAGCGGCGGTGCCCAGGCGCAGGTCGATCTTCAGGCGGGCGAACTCCAGCTGGTACCAGCGGGTGATGCCGGCGATCTGGTCGCGCTGCGGGGCCTTGGCGGCGATGGTGATCTGCCCGCCGATCTGCTCTTTCTTCTCGAACACGGTCACATCGTGGCCACGCTCGGCGGCCACACGGGCGGCCTCCATGCCGGCAGGGCCGGCGCCGACGATCACCACCTTGCGCTTGGCGCCGGTGGTCTTCTCGATGATGTGCGGCACACCCATGTATTCACGGGAAGTGGCGGCGTTCTGGATGCACAGCACGTCCAGGCCCTGGTACTGGCGGTCGATGCAGTAGTTGGCGCCGACGCACTGCTTGATCTGGTCCACCTGGCCCATCTTGATCTTGGCGATCAGGTGCGGGTCGGCGATGTGCGCGCGGGTCATGCCCACCATGTCCACGTAGCCGCCTTCCAGAATGCGCGTGGCCTGGTTCGGGTCCTTGATGTTCTGCGCATGCAGTACCGGGACCTTGACCACTTCCTTGATACCGGCCGCCAGGTGCAGGAATGGCTCCGGCGGGTAGCTCATGTTGGGGATGACGTTGGCCAGGGTGTTGTGGGTATCGCAGCCCGAGCCGACCACGCCGATGAAATCGAGCATGCCGGTGGCGTCGTAGTAGGCGGCGATCTGCTTCATGTCCTCGTGGCTGAGGCCATCGGGGTGGAATTCGTCGCCGCAGATGCGCATGCCCACGCAGAAGTCGTCACCGACTTCCTTGCGCACGGCCTTGAGCACCTCCATGCCGAACTTCATGCGGCCTTCGAAGGTGCCGCCCCACTCGTCGGTACGCTTGTTGACCCGTGGGCTCCAGAACTGGTCGATCATGTGCTGGTGCACCGCCGACAGCTCGACGCCGTCCAGGCCGCCCTCCTTGGCGCGGCGCGCAGCCTGCGCGTAGTTGCCGATGACGCGCCAGATCTCTTCTACTTCGATGGTTTTGCAGGTGGCGCGGTGCACCGGTTCACGGATGCCCGACGGCGACATCAGGGTCGGCCAGTTGAAGCCGTCCCAGCGCGAGCGACGGCCCATGTGGGTAATCTGGATCATGATCTTGGCGCCATGCTTGTGCATGGCGTCAGCCAGGTTCTGGAAGTGCGGGATGATGCGGTCGGTCGACAGGTTGACCGACGACCACCACTCCTGCGGGCTGTCGATGGCCACCACGGACGAACCGCCGCAGATCGCCAGGCCGATGCCGCCCTTGGCCTTCTCTTCGTAGTACTTCACATAGCGGTCGGTGGTCATCCCGCCGTCGGTGGCATACACCTCGGCGTGCGCGGTGCTGAGCACACGGTTGCGGATGGTCAGTTTGCCGATCTGGATCGGCTGGAACATTGCTTCGAAGGCCATGACGCTATCTCCGGCTTACAACGGCTTTGTTACGAACAGGCCATCTTCGTGGCCTTCTTCCGACCCGCCGTAGACCTGCTCGGCCACGGTGCGGATCGAGCTGCCGCGGGCAGCGAGAATCTGGTCCATGGCGCCGGCGAACCAGCCCGTGAACATGTAGTCGACCTTGCGGCCGCACTTGCCGTACACATAGACGAACGCCGAGTGCTCGAGCTTGACGCTGCAGGTGCCTTTATCCAGGTCGATGTCCTGGATCTTGAACAGGCCCCAGCCACGCTGGCTCAGGCGCTTCATGTAGTGCTCGAACACCGCCACGCCTTCCAGGCCATGGCACTCGGCTTCTTTTTCGCACCAGTGCCAGGCGGACTTGTAGCCGGCCTTGTAGAGGATCTCGGCATAGGCGTCGGCGCCCAGCACTTCCTCGATGCCCATGTGGTTGTTGACGAAGAAATGCCGTGGCACGTAGAGCATCGGCAGGGCGTCGCTGGTCCAGACACCGGTCTCGCTGTCGACTTCGATTGGCAATTGCGGGGCGATCTTGGCCATGGAAACTCAACTCCATAAAATTTTTTGTTGGGAGGCCCCGGCGTTGCTGGCCGGGGTTTTCAGGCTTGGAGTGCGGCTTACTCGCCCCACACATCCTTGAGGACGTTGACCCAGTTCTCGCCCATGATCTTGCGTACCACGCGCTCGGAATGGCCGCGCTTGAGCAGGGTCTCGGTGAGGTTGGGGAACTCGCCGACAGTACGAATGCCCAGCGGGTTGATGATCTTGCCGAAGTTGGTCAGGCGACGGGCGTAGCCCTTGTCGTGGGTCAGGTACTCGAAGAAGTCCTGGCCATGGCCCTGGGTGAAGTCGGTGCCGATGCCGATGGCGTCTTCACCGACGATGTTCATGGTGTACTCGATGGCCTCGGCGTAGTCGTCGATGGTCGAGTCGATGCCCTTGGCCAGGAACGGCGCGAACATGGTCACGCCGACGAAGCCGCCGTGGTCGGCGATGAACTTGAGCTCTGCATCGGACTTGTTGCGCGGGTGCTCCTTGAGCCCCGACGGCAGGCAGTGGGAGTAGCAGACGGGCTTTTTCGATTCGAGGATGACTTCCTCGGAGGTCTTGGAGCCGACGTGGGACAGGTCGCACATGATGCCGACGCGGTTCATTTCGGCGACGATCTCGCGACCGAAGCCCGACAGGCCGCCGTCACGCTCGTAGCAGCCGGTGCCGACCAGGTTCTGGGTGTTGTAGCACATCTGCACGATGCCCACGCCCAGCTGCTTGAACACGTCTACATAGGCGATCTGGTCTTCGAACGCATGGGCGTTCTGGAAGCCGAAGAGGATGCCGGTCTTGCCCAGTTCCTTGGCCTTGCGGATGTCGGCGGTGGTGCGCACCGGCATCACCAGGTCGCTGTTGTCGCGGATCAGCTTCTGGCTGGCGGCGATGTTGTCGACGGTGGCCTTGAAGCCCTCCCACACCGACACGGTGCAGTTGGCCGCGGTCAGCCCGCCCTTGCGCATGTCTTCGAACAGCTCGCGGTTCCACTTGGCAATGATCAAACCGTCGATGACGATGCTGTCGGCGTGAAGTTCGGCTGGGCTCATCAGGCTGTCCCCTTTTATTGAGTTTGCTGGCGCCAAACCTTGTGTCGGCGCTTTGGGGCCAGCATATGCCTGCGGCTGACGACGCCCCGATGCAAAAACGACAGGGGGTTTGCCGAAAGCGTCAATCGAGGAACAAAGGGCGCAGGCCCTGAGCGAGAGGGCCTGCTATGCAGCTATCGGGGGGGTGAGTAGCGCTAGCTATAGAGGGCGCCAAACCATCTCGATTCGGTCGTTCACTTGTCCCGATTGATAAAACTCTACACCTGAAGGAAGCGGCCCTGGCGTGATGAAGCTTGGAATATCCAAATCGCCTTGAAAATTCGTACTTCTGTAATCCCAAAAAAAGGAAATACGATTTTCCGTTTCAAACCTGAAAATAGAACCCGGTTTAAAGCCAAGAATTTTGGCCGAGGATGTTTTGTATTTCCACCCTGCCCCGCAGTCCTTTTCGACATCAACGGCTTCATACTGCCTAACGCGTATCGAGCATTTTTGCCCGCCAAAATTCTCGTGCTCGTACAGCTCTATGGTGTTCCACTCAACATTATAGGCAGCAGCCTTCAAATTATCATTCATGCTTCCGCCGCTGGAACTCATGACCAATCCGTTAGGCAGCGACGGCGTACCATTGAAGGTGTCCAGATTAAAGGACCCGGAATAATTCCCTCTTATGCATCGAGTCTCTCCCATCCGCCCCATGAAGCAAAGTTCTGACCCCGCAGCAAACCCGTCAACTCGGGCCGAAGAATTACTATATCCAAAATTAAACAAACAAGGAAAAGCTTGACCCGCCTTGGTCTCGCGATCGCTCAAAATAAACTTACAACTCGCCCCTTGACGATTTTCATGCTCATAAAGCGTAATTACTACATATTCTTTCCGCTCCTGTCTTCGTATGTCCACCACGGACGGCGCTCGCGGCCCTTGGTCGAGCAACACCGGCTCTACAGACAACTGCATACTAGTCCAATTAAATTTTAAGCGCAGATAGCTCTTCGCCAACAATCCGCCACTCAGAAAAACAGGAACATCGCCTCGGCTCGAATAACGGCCAATGCTGTTGTGGAAATGTCCCGCGAAGATGGCAGTGACGTTATAGTGGCTAACGAGCTCAGCGAACCAGGCGGCATTCAGATCATCCGTGACCCAGCCAGTGGGCTTGTGCATATTGATGATGATCGCTTCACCCCGCTCCGAGGCAATCCGAAGATCATCCTGCAACCACTGCATGGAACTCGTGATGTCGAAATAACGTCTCGGTTTTCCAGTGGAGTTGCCACCGGTGGAGAAAGAACGCGTATAGAAGGGTTCCTGATTCAGCTGGATGATATGGACACGCCCAACCGTCACCGAATAGGCGAGAGAGCCTATGTGGCGATTACCGGAGACGTACTGGTAGTCAAAGGCATCTTTGGGGTTTATCGCCTGCACCCAAGTGATGAGATCACAGACAGAGTCGCGCGCGCAGCCATTGTTTTCGCAATCGTTGACATTATTGTCATAGTCATGATTCCCCAGCCCTGGCAGAAATAATGGCCCCCCGACACCGCCCGGCAAGTAGTTCTTCAAGTAAAACCGAGTGGTCCTCCGCTCCCCGCCATGACCGAATTCGGTCAAATCGCCATTTATGATGAAAGGCACATAATAATTTACCGCACTGCGTTCGGCAGCGATGGCTTGGAAGACCGGTACAACAGCGTTCGGCCATCTGTCATCAATATTTTCATTATAGGGACTACGCGAGGACATATAGCGATACGCCTGCGGGTCGGAACCGATGATCATCAGCTGCGTATTATTTGGATAAAAAGGTAGCAGATTCCACCCTGGCTTCATGAATTCCGCGAAGGTTTCCGAATCACTGTCACATCCCACCGCGGCTTGCGGCGAGGCAACCTTGATCGCTTCCTTTTCAAGTGCGGCGGCAGTGCAATTCATCAGCAATGTCGCGCTGATTATCATCATCCCTCGCCAGAACATTGCTTTGCGTTCGCTTAACATGGCGGTCACTCCGATAGGCAGGCTCCTGATCACGCTATGGGAAGAACGAGCATCGAGAAACTGGCATTTTTATCAGGTACATCCACCAAAACCGATCGAATGCATTCATTTTTTCACTGTTCGAGCCCGTCACTCTGGGCGAGAATCGCCGTCGGCTTCGTTAACGCCCGTTCCAGGAGATGACCGATGAAAGCAATCAGATGGCTGGTACTGCTGGCCGTCGCGTGCGGTGCCCACGCCGCCGAGGAAGAAAGCACGCCCTGCGACAACGTCGAGAGCGACCAGCAGACCTATGCGTGCGCGGCCTATAACAAGCAAACCGCCGAGCGCGAACTGAAGGCTGCTTATGACGACTTGATCCAGCGCATCCGCGATCAATATGCGGACGAAAGCGACAAGGCCAGCGCGCTGACCGGACGCATGGAGGCAGCCGAGAAGCTGTGGGCGCAGCTGCGCGATGCCGACTGCAAGGTCGAGACCTATGCCGAGAAACCTGGCAGCAAGGCCTTCGAGGCGGCTTGGAATACCTGCGTGGCGCAGCGTAGCGATGAGCGCTCCGAATACCTGCAGGGGATTGGCCAGCAGTAATCCTGCTCCGGCCCTTTCGCGGGTTTACCCGCGAAGAGGCCGGTGCAGGCGAACATCAAACTACCTTGGCCAGCCTGTCCTCCCTCGGGCACCGCTCGAACCGCGCCCGATAGCACCGCGTGAAATACGACGCCGACTCGAACCCGCACGCCACCGCCACTTCCAGCACACTCATGTCGGTCTGGCGCAACAGCTGCCGGGCCTTGTCCAGGCGCAAGCGCAGGTAGAAACCACTGGGCGTGTCGTCCAGGTGCAGGCGGAACAGCCGCTCCAGCTGGCGCCGGGTGACCTGTATCGCCTCGGCCAGCACCTGGGTGTTGAGCGGCAGCTCGGTATTGCGCTCCATTTCGCCGATCACCTTCACCAGCTTCTTGTTACGCAACCCATAGCGGCTGGCGATCTGCATGCGCTGGTGGTCCTGGCGCGGGCGGATGCGGCCGAGCACGAACTGCTCGGACACCTGCACCGCCAACTCGCTGCCATGGGCCTGGGCGATCAGGTCGAGCATCAGGTCGATGGACGCGGTGCCGCCGGCACAAGTGATGCGTCGGCGGTCCAGTTCGAACAGTTCCTGGGTCGCCTGCAGGCGCGGATAGCGCTCCTTGAAGGCCTCGAGTGCCTCCCAGTGCAGGGTGGCGCGATAACCATCGAGCAGGCCGGCCTCGGCCAGCACCATGGCGCCCGTGTCGATGCCGCCCAGCACCACGCCTTCATGGTCAAGGCGGCGCAGCGCCTGCTGCAGTGCCGGCCCATAACAGGCCAGCGGTTCGAAGCCGGCCACCACCAGCAGCAGGCGCACCTGTTCATCCTCGCCCAATGCACCATCGGCATTCACCGACATGCCGTTGCTGGCCTGCACCGCCCCGCCATCGAGGCTGAGCACGCGCCACTGGTACAGCGCGCCACGAAAGCGATTGGCCACCCGCAGCGGCTCGATGGCGCTGATGAAGCCCATGGCCGAGAAGCCTGGCAACAAGAGGAAATGCAGCGTTTCCGACATTCCATGCTCCCCACCAAAAGTGGTCGCCTGCGTGCAAGTGTTGGTCGCCAGAGTGCGATTTCCCGGCCCGTCACCAGCGTAGCGTGTTCTCACGGCCCGCAGAGGCCGGAACCCATAACAATATGCACTGCCGATGGAGAGCCACCATGCAACGCTTTATCCGCCGCAGCCTGTTGTCCCTCGCCCTCAGTTCCACCGTGGTATCCCCGCTCTTCGCCGCTGAACCCGCCGCCTGCAAGGACGTGCGCCTGGGCGTGGTCAACTGGACCGACGTGATCGCCACCAGCGCCATGGCTCAGGTGCTGCTCGACGGCCTGGGCTACCAGACCAAGCAGACCAGCGCCTCGCAGCAGATCATCTTCGCCGGCATCCGCGACAAGCGCCTGGACATGTTCCTGGGTTACTGGAACCCGATCATGACCCAGACCATCACCCCGTTCGTGGCGGCCAGCCAGGTCAAGGTGCTCGACAAGCCGAGCCTTGAGGATGCCCGCGCTACCCTGGCGGTGCCGAAGTACCTCGCCGACAAGGGTTTGAAGACGTTCGCCGACATCCACAAGTTCCAGAAAGAGCTGGGCGGCAAGATCTACGGCATCGAGCCGGGTTCCGGCGCCAACACCCAGATCAAGGCGATGATCGCCAAGAACCAGTTCGACCTGGGCAAGTTCCAGCTGGTCGAGTCCAGCGAGGCCGGCATGCTCGCCGCGGTCGACCGCGCCGTGCGGCGCAACGAAGCGGTGGTGTTCTTCGGCTGGGCGCCGCACCCGATGAACGTGAACATCGACATGGTCTACCTGGGTGACAGCCAGGACGCCCTCGGCCCGGACGAAGGCCGCGCCACGGTGTGGACGGTGACCGCGCCAGACTACGCCGAGCGTTGCCCCAACGCCCACCGCCTGCTGACCAACCTCAGTTTCAGCGCCGAGGACGAGAGCCGCATGATGCAGCCGCTGCTCGACCACAAGGATGCGCTGGAATCGGCCCGCCAGTGGCTCAAGGACCACCCCGAGGACAAGGCCCGCTGGCTGGAAGGTGTGACCACCTTCGACGGCAAGCCGGCCGCCGACAACCTCAAGCTCACTGCCAACTGATCCGGCCCCATCGCGGGGCAAGCCCGCTCCCACATATGTACACGCCACCTGCGTGGGAGCGGGCTTGCCCCGCGATAGGGCCCTGACAGACACACAAGGAACATAAACATGAACCACGACGTCATCATCACCTGCGCCCTCACCGGCGCTGGCGACACAGTCGCCAAGAGCCACCTGGTCCCGGTCACCCCGAAACAAATCGCCGAAGCCGCCGTGGAAGCCGCCAAGGCCGGCGCCACCGTGGTCCACTGCCACGTCCGCGACCCACAAACCGGCCGCTTCAGCCGCGATGTGGCGCTGTACCGCGAAGTGATGGAGCGCATCCGCGAAGCCGACGTGGACATCATCGTCAACCTCACCGCCGGCATGGGTGGCGACCTGGAGATCGGCCCGGGCGAAACCCCCATGGAGTTCGGCGCCGGCACCGACCTGATCGGCCCGCTGGAACGCCTGGCCCACGTCGAGGCGCTGCTGCCGGAAATCTGCACCCTGGACTGCGGCACCCTCAACTTCGGCGACGGCAACGCCATCTACGTCTCCACCCCGGCGCAACTGCGTGCCGGCGCCAAGCGCATCACCGAGCTGGGCGTCAAAGCCGAACTCGAGATCTTCGACACCGGCCACCTGTGGTTCGCCAAGCAGATGATCAAGGAAGGCCTGCTGGACGACCCGCTGTTCCAGCTGTGCCTGGGCATCCCGTGGGGCGCGCCGGCCGACACCACGACGATGAAGGCCATGGTCGACAACCTGCCCGCCGATGTGACCTGGGCCGGCTTCGGCATCGGCCGCATGCAGATGCCGATGGCCGCCCAGGCGGTGCTGCTGGGCGGCAACGTGCGGGTGGGGTTGGAGGACAACCTGTACCTGGACCGTGGTGTGCTGGCCAGCAACGGTCAGTTGGTGGAGCGCGCCGCCGAGATTATCACCCGCATGGGTGGGCGCGTGCTCAGCCCGGCCGAAGGCCGGGAAAAGATGAACCTCAAGCGTCGCTGAGCCGTGGGAGCGGGCTTGCCCCGCGATCACCGGCGTTGCCGGTGCCATCCATCGCGGCGTCTGCTTCGCGGGTAAACCCGCTCCCACAGGGCCCGCGCCAATATCAAGAACATAGAGAGCCCGATATGCCTTTTATCACCGACATCAAGACCTTCGCCGCCCTGGGTAGCGGCGTCATCGGCAGCGGCTGGGTCGCCCGCGCCCTGGCCCACGGCCTGGATGTGGTCGCCTGGGACCCGGCGCCCGGCGCCGAGGCGGCGCTGCGCAAACGCATCGCCAATGCCTGGCCGGCGTTGGAGAAGCAAGGCCTGGCCCCCGGCGCCGCGCAGGATCGCCTCAGGTTCGTCGCCACCATCGAGGAATGCGTGCGCGACGCCGACTTCATCCAGGAAAGCGCCCCCGAGCGCCTGGACCTCAAGCTCGACCTGCACGCCAGGATCAGCGCCGCCGCCAAGCCGAACGCGATCATCGGCTCCAGCACCTCGGGCTTGTTGCCCAGCGAATTCTACGAGTCGGCCACCCACCCCGAGCGCTGCGTGGTCGGCCACCCGTTCAACCCGGTGTACCTGCTGCCGCTGGTGGAGATCGTTGGCGGCCGCAACACCAGCCCCGAAGCCATCGAGGCGGCCAAGACTGTCTACACCGCGCTGGGCATGCGCCCGCTGCATGTACGCAAGGAAGTCCCGGGGTTCATCGCCGACCGCCTGCTCGAAGCGCTGTGGCGCGAAGCCCTGCACCTGGTCAACGACGGCGTCGCCAGTACCGGCGAAATCGACGACGCGATCCGTTTCGGCGCAGGCCTGCGCTGGTCGTTCATGGGTACTTTCCTCACCTACACCCTGGCCGGGGGCGATGCCGGCATGCGCCACTTCATGGCCCAGTTCGGCCCCGCGCTGCAGTTGCCCTGGACCTACCTGCCGGCACCGGAGCTGACCGACAAGCTGATCGACGATGTGGTCGACGGCACCTCTGAGCAGTTGGGCGAGCGCAGCATCGCCGCGCTGGAACGCTACCGTGACGACACCCTGCTGGCGGTGCTGGAAGCGGTGAAGAACAGCAAGGCCAAGCACGGCATGGCCTTCGGCGACTGAGGAGACGACGATGCCCGCACTGACCACCTATCGCACAGCCGTGCTGCCCGACTGGGTCGACTACAACGGCCACCTGCGCGACGCCTATTACCTGCTGATCTTCAGCTATGCCACCGACGCGCTGATGGAGCGCATCGGCCTGGACGCCGACGCCCGTGGCCAGAGCGGGCATTCGCTGTTCACCCTGGAGGCGCATATCAACTACCTGCACGAGGTGAAGCTCGATACCGAGGTATGGGTGCAGACGCAGATCATCGGCTTCGACAAGAAGCGCCTGCACCTGTACCACAGCCTGCACCGGGCGGGGTTCGACGAGGCGCTGGCAGCCAGCGAGCAGATGCTGCTGCATGTGGACCTGGCGGGGCCGAAGTCGGCGCCGTTCGGGCAAGGCACCATCACCTGCTTGCAGAACATCGTCGATCAACAGAAAGAGGAAGTACTACCGAGGCATGTTGGCAGGACCATAAGCCTTCCGGCGTGAGGGATACCCGTTGTTCAGCTCATCTGAACAACGGGAGACACTAACGTGCTCAGTGGCCCATGAAACTGCTACCCACGAACCGCAAGCGATCATTTGCAGGCCCCGCCCAGATTCGTTCCATGCCAGGGGGTAGTATCGGGGCCTTATCCATCGAAGGGATATTCAATTCACCGGTATACCCGGCATTCCCTTTGCTCCAGATAAGCGTCTCACCCCCGCTCTCGAGTGTTGCACGCGCACCTGGCACGAAACCTCGGATTTTCACCGAAGAAACCATGTCATTCCAGCCAGGGCCACAGTTTGCCAATACCGAAGACGATTTCGATCCAACATTCACGATCGTGCAAGAACGCCCTTCATAGTTCTCATGCTCGTACAGCGTGAACTCCATCGCAGGCGGGTAGAAGTTCTCGACAGTTTCCCTGCGTTCGTTGAAACGCCGGGCGGCGTCGTGATGATTGGTGGTTCCCATCGGAACCCCTTGGTATTGCAAGCGAGGATTGGAAAAAAACGGGATTGCGCCTGCGGTGCCGGTCATGATGGTCCGAAACGTAGGTGCCGTATTGTGACGGTAACCATGCATATAGGGTGGTTTGCGCTGTGCGTCACCTTCCGTCCATCCGTGACTCACGCCCAAATTATGGCCAAGCTCGTGTGCGAGGGAAGCTGGGCACGAAATGACCGAGTGTGCTTGAGCCTTGGAGGCAGTGAGCCAAGCCATCCCACAATTTTGACGTGCCGTTGAATACATTGACACGAGGTGCGCACCCAGAGCTTCCCGCCGCTTGAGCACTTCTCCCGCAAATGGCTGAGCCAGACGGATGTCATTCAGTTGCTGGGTATAGCTTCTGCCTGTCTCGTCATACTCCCCCTCATAGAACCCGGCCAACTCGTAAGTGACGCCGACATTACTGTTGATCATGTACTGGTTGGCATCATTGAGCGCATTCGCCAATACGAGCTTGTAAGTTGGAGTGGCCGCTTTTCGTTGGTTCGTCACCAAGAACAGCACGCGCAGAACACTGTGGGCTGACCCGTGAACTTTGCCGGGTGTGTCATCGACAGATCCAGCCATATTCGCCTGCAATGGCTCGGCGTCTTGCGGCAACTGCGACTCGTCGACCTTGATCAGAACCTGCTTGCCAGCGCCGAGGTCATCTATCCGGTAGCGCTGGCCGTCGACGATGACGCTGCCGACAACCGTATCCCCTTCCCGCGCAAGCGACAGGTAGTACAACGGGTCGATATCGATTTCCGCTGCCGACGACGATGCATGGGCCGATTTCCAATTTGATGGCTTGTAACCGACCCAGCCCTCGATGCCGGCCGTGATGGTGCTGAAATCCCGCAAGTGAAACTGAGCAGTCTTGCCATTGGGCATCGTCACCGCCAAGTCATGGGTCTGGCCGTTGACAAGCGCAGAGCTCAACTTGATGAATGTCACTTCCTGACTGGCCGGATCGGCCAGCACGCGGGCCAGATGACCATCCGCCGATCGTTTCAGTGTGTCGCGATCGGGTGTGGGCTCAAGCATGAATAGCTGTGGCGTCGCACTGGCAATGGAGACTGCCGGTGGTGGTGTTGCCGAACAGGCTGTCGACAGGAGCAGGGCGGTGCCTGCCGGTATTATCAAACTGAATAGCTTACGCATATGCCCTGATCCTACGAGGTTTGGTTTCCCGTAGCAGAGCAAAACTCACACAGCCCCGTCGCCTCACAGAGTTCCCAGTTGCATAACCGAAAAGGCGTTGTGCAGCCCCAAAAAAACAACCCCGCAAAGCCGTGAGCTTGCGGGGCCAAGAGCGAGCAACATCCACTGTGCGAGAGCGAGGGTGACCAAACCCTCAATGCCGTGAATGACTTCAGTGTGCTGGCTTCCCGGTGTCGCGATTTAGCCGTAAACGACCTGTTCTTAGCCAAAGCAGCCATCGCGACAATCTGCCCTTGCCGGGTTGTCGCAGGCGACACAGAATCGGTCGCAAACAACAGCAGCAGAGGACAACAGCCATGATGCATGCGGATCTGATTGATCAGGACGACCTGCTGGGCCAATTGCGCTCGCGGGGCTTCGACATTCCGGCCGGTGCCAGCGCCGAGCAGGCCTGCGAGGTAGTGGTGCGCGGGCTGACCGAACCCAATGCGCGCGCGCTCAAGGGCATGGTCGAGCAGATGTACACCGGCAGCGCGACTATTCTCCCGGCGGTGCGCCAGGCCATCGACAAGCAGTTGCTGCCAGCACTGGCGCAGTACAGCAAGCGCGCCTGACTTCCAATTTTCATTGGCCTTTTCGCGGGTAAACCCGCTCCCACAAGTACTGCACCCTCTTCAAGAACGATGCAGCACCTGTGGGAGCGGGTTTACCCGCGAAAAAGGCGACGCGGTGTCAGAGCCCCGACTTATCGCGAGGCTCACACCGCCTCCGGCACCTTCGCCAGCTCGAGCGTGCGATCGAACAACCCCGCCACCCCTTCCTGATGGGTCACCCCCACCACCGTACAGGCCGGCAGTTCACCCTTGAGCATCTGCAACAGCGCCTTGGCACTGGCCATGTCCAGCTGGCTGGTGGATTCATCCAGGTACAGCGTCTCGGGCCGGTACAACAAGGCCCTCGCCAAGCTCAGCCGCTGCTGCTCGCCACCGGATAACACCCGTTCCCACTCCTGCTCGTCGTCCAGGCACCCAGCCAGCGCGGCCAGACCTACCTTGCCCAACGCATCGATCAAGCGGCAGTCGGCGAAGCTGTCCAGCTGTGGATAAGCCAGCAGGTCGCGCAAGCGCATGCGCGGCATATAAGGCTTTTGCGGCAACAACAGGCTGCGCCCCGGCGGCAGTTGCCAGTCGCCCTGGCAATACGGCCACAACCCCTGCAAGGTACGCAGCAAGGTCGACTTGCCCAGCCCGCTACGCCCGGCCAGACGTAGCCAGTGACCGGGCTGCGCCTGAAGGTGCAGCCCGGCGAGCATCACGCTGCCGTCCGGCCGGCACAGGGTCAGGTTGCGCGTGCACAGGCATTCGCCGCGCGGCGCCGTGCCGAGTTGCCGGCGTGTGGCGACGATGGCCTGTTCGAACTGGTCGAGCCGCTCCAGCGCCGCGCTCCAGCGCACCAGCTTGTTGTAGAGCTTGATGAACCAGCTCAGTGAATCGTGCACCGCGTTGAAGGCACTGCGGATCTGCATCAGCCCGCCCAGGGTGATGGTCTTGGCCATGAACGCCGGCAAGGCGGCGAACACCGGAATGATCAGGCTCAGGCGCTGGTAGGCGACGGTGAACAGGCTCAGGTCGCGTTCGCGCCCCATCAGCTGCCGCCAGTTCTGCGCTATGGCCGCAAAGCGCTGCACCAGCTGCTGGCGCTCGACGGCTTCGCCGCGGTACAGGGCGATCTGCTCGGCATGGTCGCGCTTGCGCAAGAGGCTTGCGCGAAAGTCGGCCTCGCGGTGTTCGCGCTCGTAGTTCAGGCGGTGCAGCGGCCTGCCGATCACATGGGTCAACACGCTGCCGCACAAGGTGTAGGCCAGCACTATCCACACCAGATAACCGTGCACGGTCCAGGTTTCACCGAACAGGTTGAAGGTCTGCACCCCCGAGAGGTTCCACAGGATCACCACGAAGGCGCCGACCTGGGCCAGGTTGATCACCAGCGAGGCCACCAGTTCGATGGACAGGTCGACCATCACCTCGACGTCCTGGGCGATGCGCTGGTCGGGGTTGTCCGGCTCACCGCTCAAGCCCAGGCGATAGAACGCCTGGTCGGCCAGCCAGGCATCGACCAGGCGCCCGGTCATCGCCTGGCGCCAGCGCAGCACCAGGCCTTTGCGGATGTAGTCGAGCAACACGAAGATCAGCACGTAGGCGCCGAGGTACAGCGCGTACTGGCCCACCAGCCCGTACAGCGCGCTGGTGTCGAACGCGGTAAGGGTGTCGTAGAAGGTCTTGCTCCAGCTGTTGATCAGCACATTGATCTGCACCACCAGCAAGCCCAGGCCGATCACCGCAGCGAGCATCAGCCAGGCCATCCACTGGCCACGGTCGCGCCAGAACGGCCGGCACAGGCGATAGAAGATGCGCAGGGTGTTCAACGGGCCTGCTCCTGTGCAGCGACCGATGGCAGCAGGCGCAGTTGTACCTGGTTGGCGCGCGGGAACAGCTGCCGTGCCTGCTGCTGCAGCTCGGGCAGGGTCAGTGCCTCGGGCAGCTGTGCCTGGGTCTGCAGGTAGCGCGGATCCTGCCAGCGGCGGTCGCTGAGCACCAGGCGCTTGAACTGGGTCTGGGCATCGTCGCGGCGTTTGCTTTCCTGGCGCAACAGCTCGCGGCGCTCGCTCACCACCCAGGCTTCATCGACCTCAAGGCTGGCCAGGGTGCGCTGGGCCATGGTCCACAGTTCATCGACCCGCGCCGGGTCGCAGGTGAACGTCAGGCTGCTTTCGACGCGCTGGGTGTCGGGGTTCAACTCACTGTCGAAACTCAGCCGGTACACGCCCGAGGCCTCACCGCGCAGCTGCGCCTTGAGGCGCTGGTTGGCCAGGTCGCGGAGCACCGCCACACGCACGGCGGCGTCCGGGCTCCAGGGCTGCTCGTGGTAGCTGCTGGCCTGCACTACCGCCCGCGGCTCCAGGGCAATGGCCAGGTCGGCGCGGCGCTGGCCGGGCTGCTGCAGGGCGGGCTGGCTGTCTACAGGCAGCGCGTTGCGGGGGATGGTCGCCAGCAGTTGGCGCACCAGCAGTTGCAGCCGCTCGGCAGGCACGTCGGCCATCAGGTAGTAGGTCACCGGCGCACTGGCCAGGCGTAGCCAGTCGGCATCCAGTTGCTTGACGGTCAGGGCTTCGACCTCGCCAATCGCCGGCGCCTGCCAGTGGTCGGCGCCGTACTTGAGCTGGCGCTGTGCGGCCTCCTGGCGGCTGCGCACGTCATCGGGGCGGCTGCGCATACGTTGCAGCAGTTCGTCGCGGGAGTCTGCAAACAGCGCCGGGTCGATGCTCGCCAGCTGGCTGACGCGGTAGCTCTGCAACATCGCCTGCAGTTGCTCGGGCGGTACGCCCAGGCTCAGCTGCAGGCGCTGGGGTTGCTGGTCGAAGCTCAGCGTTGCACGTTGTGTCTGGCGCCAGTCGGCCAGGGCCTGCGGGGCCATGCCGACGGTGCCGCTGCGCACGGCCAGCTGGGCGGCCATCTGCAAGCGCCAGGCCGGCGCATCGGCAACGCGGTAGCCGGCGGAAGATTCAGCCTGCAGCACGGCCTTGCCGTCGGGGCCGGCACGTTTGAGCCAGACCAGGCGGTCGCCGTTACTCAGGCGCCAGTGCTCGACCTGCTGGGCGGGAAACGCCTTGCGCTCGATAATGCTGGCGGCTGCCGGCGCGGTCGCCAGCGTGAGTGCAGGCTTGGCGGGTACGACCGGTGCCTTGCGCACCGGGGCCTGCAGCGAGCGTTCGGCCAGCGCCAGTTGCTGCGCCTGCACTTGGGCGGCGCTGGGCAACGCCACCGCCGAGGTGCCCGGGGCACTGATCTGCAATACCCGGTCGGGGCTGGCCAACCACAGCCTCAGGCGGGCGTTGAGGTCGCGCAGGCTGATACTGCCCAGCACCTCCTGGTAGCGCCGGGTGGCCGCCACGCGATCGGTCAGCGGGCGATCCTGCACGGCGGCATTGTTCAGTTGCTCCACCCACTGTTCGAAGGTGCGTGGGGCCTGGTTGGCCAGGGTCTTTTTCGCCAGGTTGCGGATATGCGCACGCTCACGCGCAAGGTCAGCCTTGCCCAGGCCGTGCTGGCGCAGGCGCTCGATTTCGGTCAGCAAGGCTTGCAGCGCCTGGGTGTGGGCCTGGCCCTCGACGCCGGCCGCGATGCCCAGCACCGTGGAGTGCTCGCCGATCAGGGTCTTCTGCGCGGTCAGGCTGCGCACGGCGGCATCGCGGGGCTGGCGGCGCAGGCTGTCGACCAGGGCGGCCAGGGCCATGCGGTCGATCAAGCGTTCGCGCAGGGCGGCATGGGTGGTGCCGCGACTGTCCGGTTCATGCAGACGCAGCAGCAGCGCTACCTGGTTGCTGCCCGATTGCGGGTCCTGCAGGCGGAATACCTTGAGCTTGTCATCCAGCGGCAGTTCGCGCTGCGACCGACTGGGCACATCACCCGCCTTGGCGTCACCGAACGCCTGCTCGATCTGTGCCTTGAGCTGCTGCGGGTCGAAGTCGCCCACTGCCGACAGCACCATGTTGTTGGGCAGGTACCAACGCGCCTGGTAGGCCTTGAGGCTTTCCAGGCTGGCCGAACGGATGGCCGCCTCGTTGCCGATGGTGCGGTGCCCGGGGTAGGCCGAGCCGACCCGCTGCGAAGCGGTGCGTTGCTCGTTCATGCGCTGGGCCACGCCCAGTCCGCCGCGCCACTCCTCGATGACGATCGGCCGCTCACGCTCCAGGTCCGCCGCCGTGTAGTCGCGGGCGAACACCAGGTCGGCCAGGGCCTGTAAGGCTTGCGGGGCCTGGCGCACGCCGGCCGGCGGGCCGATCAGGTACTGGGTGCGTTCGTAGTTGGTCACGGCATTGAAGTTGCGCCCCTGCACCCAGCCCAGTTCGGTCATGCGCTGGCGCAGGTTGTGCTGGCCGCCGGCGCGGCTGTGGAAGGCCAGGTGCTCGACCATGTGCGCCACGCCGACCTGGTCGTCGGCTTCGTCCACGGAGCCGGCTTTGACCGTCAGGCGCAGGTCCAGCCGATTGGCCTGCGAGGTGTCGCGCACCAGGCGGTAGGCCAGGCCGTTGGCCAGTTGGCCGTGGACCACCCCGCTGTCCCAGGGCAGCGGCGCGTCAGGTTCGGGCAGCGACGCGCAGGCGCCGAGCAGCAGCGGGCCAAGCAGGCCGGCGAGGAGCTTTTTCATCAGGGCATCTCTTGTCGTGTGGGCGGTCAGAAGCGGTAGCCGACTTCCAGCCAGTACTGGCGGCCAACCTCGTAGGTGACCACGTTGACCGACTCGCGGCTGGCGATCTTGTTGACCTGGTCGGTGACGTTGGTGATGTCGACGTTGACGAAGAACGCCTGCTCCTTGCCGGTGGGAATGTCCCAGGCCAGGCGCATGTCCCAGGTCGGCGCGCCGGCGGTGGCGACGGTTTCGTAGCGGCTGTAGGTCTTGCCGTCGACTTCGGCGTCGGGGCTGACCTTGACCACCTGGTCGTAGGGGCCGCGATAGCGCAGGAAATTGCTGACCGCGAGGTTCCACTGCGGGATGTCGGTGATGGTCACCAGGCGCGCGGTCCAGGGCCGGTTGAAGTCACTGGCCGGCAGCTCTTCGTAGGCGACCAGATTGCCGTCGAACACCACCGGCTCGTTGTCGAGCTCTTCGCGGTCCACACCGGCCTCGTAGGTAGCGCCGTGCGCGCCTTTGCTGCGCGACCAGTCCAGGGCCAACTGCACACTGGTGCTGGTGCCCTTGAAGCGCAGCGGCTGCATGGGCGTCACGGTCAGGCTGAGGTTCTCGGTCTCGCTGGTGCCGGCGTTCAGGTAGGTGAAATAGTCCTTGCTGTAGCCGACCGGTACATCCTTCTCGTCCAGGTTGTAGTACGGCCGGGTGCGGTAGATCTGGTCATGGCCCTTGCGGTTGATGTACTTGAGCTGGAACTCGGTGTCGAACCAGCGCTGGTTGAGGCCGAGCATCAGCTCGTCGTCATAGGGGATGTCCATGGTCCTGAAGTTGCTCAGGTTCTGGTTGCGGCTGGCGAACTTCCAGTCTGCCGCCTGGTTGGTGCGGGTATAGCGCGTGGTGAAGGCCTGGCGGCCATCGGCCAGGCGGTACTTGAACAGGTTGCGCCCGTAATAGCGGTTGGCGCCGAACACCAGCACGGTGCTGCGGTCGCCGAAGAAGTCGTAGTCACCGGCAAAACGCGGCGCCAGGGTCTTCTTCTCCATGTAGTCGTCACCTTCGAAGCGCAGGCCAGGGCGCAAGGTGAGGTTGCCGTAGGCAATCTCGTCCTGGACGAACAGGGCGTACTTCTTCTGCTGCAGGTCCAGCTTGCCGGCACCGTAGACCATCATCGCCGAACCGTATTGGCGGGTCTGGTTGTTGAGCTGCCGGCCGATGGAGCAGTAAGGATCGCTGCCGCAGGTGGTGCCGTTGTCGCGCCTGAAGGTGGGGATCGACAAGGCGTCGTCCTCACGCTCCCAGGTGGCGCGCTGATAGCCCAGCTCCACGCCGGTGCTTACCGTGTGCAGCGAGGAGCCGAGGTTGAAGGTCTGCCAGTCGGCCTTGAGCTTGTAGTCGACACCGCGCTGGGTCTGGTACAGGTCGCCATAGCCGCCCTCGCCGCTACGGGCGGTGGCGCGGTCGGGGTTGCCCCAGTCCTTGCTGGTGGACCAGTACCAGTTGATCAGTTGGTCACTGTCGGACTCGCGCGAGGCATACAGGTTGGTCAGCGCCAGTTGCTGGGTCCAGCGCGCGCTGTCGCCTTCGTAGACCGACTTCAGCGAGCCCTGCCAGCCACCGTTGATGTTGGTGAACCCGGAGTTGCGCTCGTCCTCGCGAAAGTAGGTGTTCTCCTGCGGGGCGTAGACGATGGAGGCGTCCAGGCTCAGGCGGTCGTTGACCGTCCAGTAGGTCTTGAGCAGAAAGTTGTCGAGGGCGCGGGTCTGCTCCTGCTCGTTGTCGTTGTTGGGGCTGTTGTAACCGTTGGCGTAGGTGCGCAGCGGCAGGTACGAGCGCTTCTGCGAGAAGTTGAGCAGCGCTCCGAAGTCCTGGGTGAAATGGCCTTCGAGGGTGCCGCGCAGGGTGGTCTTCTTGAACTCGGGCTGGTTCTTCTCGCTGGAGGAGTTCTCGAAGCTTTCCCGGTCGTCGCCGCTGATGTGATAGCGGGTCCACTCCGAGCGGCTCATGGCGTAGGAGATCTTGCCGTGCAGGTCCTGGCTCGGGCGCCGGGTGATGGCGTCGACCACGCCGCCGTTGAAGCCGCCGTATTCCACCGGCACGTTGCTGTCGTAGACCTTGATCTCTTCGAGCAGGTCGGCGTCCAGGGCGATGCCATGGGATCGGCTGGGCGAGGAGTCGAACTGGCGGGTCTCGTTGTAGCCGTGGGCGCCGGGGTCGAGGTCGTTGTTGATCGAGATGCCGTCGATCATGAAGTTGTTCTGGTAGAACTTGGCGCCGTTGATGCTGATGTCGGCCGGGTCGATCTCGCCGGGGGTGTTGGAGCTTTTCTGGTCCGTGCTGAACTGCACGTTGGGGTGCATCTGCAGCATCGTGGTGATGTCGCCGTTGGCACCGGGGAAAGCCTGGATGGCCTTGCGGTCGATCACCGTGGCGCCCATGAAGCTGTTCTCCTCGGTGTCGCCGAGGATCAGGGTGTTGTGCAGTTCGATGGCGCCAGCGTCGGCCTGCAGCAGGCGAAAGGACAGGGCGCCGTATTCGTAGTCCCAGGTGATGCCAGTGCCCTGCAGCAGCTGCGCCAGCGCCGCCTCGCTGCTGAGCTGGCCACTGATGGCGGTGGAGTGCAGGTTTTCCAGCAGGTCGGGGTCGACCGTTACCTGCAGGCCGCTCTGCTGGCCAAAGTTGATCAAGGCAATCGCCAGCTTCTGCGCGGGGATGTCGAATGAATGGACCTGGGCCAGCACTGCCCGCGGTGTTTCATCTTCAGCGTGAACAGGTGCAACGGCTGCGGCGCAGCACAGCCCGAGCAGGCCCGCACCGGCCATTTTCGTCAGGCGCAACGACCAACCCCGCGCATGGCGCGACTTGCGGCTTGTAATTTGAGTCATCCCACATCCCCGCCCCGGCAGTCGCCGGGCTGCAAAATTGAATACGAATCGCTATCAGTTGTTGCGCGCGGGGGAGAAGACGGGGCAGTTCAGTGGTTTTTCAGAAAATTGTGAAAAAAAGTTTTATGGCGGGGCAGATCGGCCGCTCCTACATCTGTTTCGGGCCAATTATTCCTGTGAGTGAAGTAGCGCCTGCCTTGGTGCATGCCTTGAGTCATGCGAGGCGGCGGCAACGCACACGCTGAAACCGCGTCGAACCAACAAGGCGGACAGTGATAACAGTGCAGGAGTGACTGGCCCGAAACAGATGTGGGAGTTGCGGTTCGCCGCTGCGACTTGCCAGCGATGCGCCGCGCGGGCGGCGCTCGATCTCATAGGCGCTGCAAGGCTTTCGGCGAACACCTGGTGGCCTTGACGCGGTCCGTCGCAAGGAATTGCCAGAAACCCGTGCGACATTTCCGAAAATGAAACCAAATCCTACAGCTCCGCAGGGCTTGGGACGTATCCTACGTAGCTTGCAGAAGCTTCGATGTTGTCGGTGGAATGCCTCAGGAATAACGTCCTCGGGTCGCCTTTTTGGCGATCGGGCGTGAGACACCCGGTTGGCATACGTAAGCACCGCTTGATGGTGGTCGTGCACGGGCAGGCTATGCCTGGCCGGGTTTTCCGTATGCCCCGGGTCTCACCCCGTGTACGACTGCCACCCAAATCCGTGAGACGAGGAGGACGGCAGTTCCGACTACGTCATACGGAGATTCATCATGAAAAAACGCGTCCCCGACCCACCTCGCTTCATCCCCTATTTCACCCTCCAAACCGACCTGCCCACCCCCGACGCCCTGGCCCACGCCAGCCAGCTGCTGCGCGGCGTGAGCGAGACCCTGGACGAACACTGCCGGCTGCACGCCGGCGACCTTGGCCTGCACATGCTCAGCAACGCCGCCTACGCCGCCGATATGGCGCGTGCCCTGGTCGAACACACGATGGCCCGCTGCGACGGTGCCCAGGAGCCACGCCCATGAGTGACGACCTGAAAACCTGCACCACCGAGGGCCGCGAAACCTGCCTGGAGCTGTTCCGCGTGCAGCCGGGCATTCCGCTGGTGCGGGTATTGGATGAGATCTCGGTGTTGCTCGGCTGTATCCGCCACCTGTCCACCGAAGCGGAAATGGAAGGAGACCTGCTGGCGGGGAGTGCGGCACGCATCTTGAGCGATATGGCCAAGGCGCTGATCAACGATGTGGAGCGGGGGATGAACAGGGTGAATCGTTGAACTGAAACAGCACAGGGTCGCTTTGCGACCCTTTCGCCGGCAAGCCGGCTCCCACGAGGGATAGATGCCTGGCTTATGGTTGCATCAGGGCATGCAGGTGCTCGCCACAACCTTTGCAGCGCCTGTGAGGCCGAGAGCCGCCCGCGCGGCTTTCGAGCTTGAATCTGTTCACATACGACGCATTACAATCACCGTATGAGTCACGGCAGTGTTTGCATTCGTTCCGCCAGCAGCATCTCTGTTCGGGTGGTTGCTCTCGGATACCAGAATCGGGGCCGAACTTGTGTAGCGAGAATTCGCGTTTTCTTGAAGCGCGGCGGCTAATCGCGGGGCAAGCCCGTTCCCACAGGGATCGCGCAGGCTTTTCAGATTTTGAGCAAGACAGTTGCTCCTACAGGGCCTGCGTCAGGGCCGGCGGTTTCAAGGCTTGCTCAGCACCAGCAGCCACGGTCCATAGCTGCGCACCTCGCCGCCATGGGGCCGGACCACCGCACGCAAGGCCACTTCGGGCTTGCGCAGGTCATACACGCCGGTCACGCGCTTGCCGCCCAGCGCGTCGTCGCGCAGCAGCACCTTGCCCGGCAGGTAGTGCGCCAGCTCGCGCACCAGCTCGGCCACTGGCTGGTCATCGGCGATCAATTGGCCCTGGCGCCAGGCCGCGGTTTGCGAAGGCGCAAAGGTGCTCACCTGGGCCTGGCCGTCGAGGTAGCGCAGGCGTTGCCCGGCGGTCAGCGCGGCGGCCAGCACGCGGGCCGAGTCCTCGACCCGCACCGAACCATGCTGCACATCCACACCCACCCTGCCCGGCCTCAACTCGACATTGAAGGCGGTGCCGGTGACCGTCACCCGCACCCCTTCGGCGCGCACGTGAAACGGCTTGCCCTTGTCGGGCATCACTTCGAAGAACGCCTGGCCGGCCAGCAGGCGCACGTCGCGGTGATCGCCGGCATAGTCCACGGCGATGGCGGTGTCGCTGTCCAGTTGCACCACGCTGCCGTCGGCCAGGGTGATGTCGCGGGTTTCACCCAGGGCTGTGCGGTAGTCGGCCTGCAGGCGCAAGGTGAGAGTGGGGGCCACGGCCAGCATCAGGCAAGCGGCCACGGCGGCGCCCAGCCACCAGCGCCGCGGGGTTTTGCGCCGTACCGGCAGGCTGACCACCTCGGCCTTGGCAGGCCATAGCTCGGCGGTCGCCGGCGCCAGCTGGCCGCTGAGCCGCCACAGCCGCTCGGCCTTGCGGTAGGCATCGGGGTTGCCGGCATCGTCGGCCAGCCACTGCTCGAACTGCTCGCGCAGGGGCACATCATGCGGGGCCTGCTGCAGGCGCAGGAGCCAGTCCAGCGCCTGCTCGCGGCGGCTGGCGGTGAGGTCTGCGGGCGTCATGTCCGGCAAGTCTCCTGGGGGCTCGGGGGCGCGAAGGGTCGCACAGAGTCGGCCCGTTGAGCAAAAGACGCGGCAGCCTGAAGTTTTTTCACAGGTCGTCCTCCAGCTGCTCCAGGCAATGGCGCAGGGCATCGCGCACCAGCTGGTGCACCAGGCTGACCGAGACGTCCAGATGGCTGGCCACCTGCTGCAAGGTGAAACCGCCGAGGCGGTGCATTTCGAAGGCGGTGCGGGTGCGCAGAGGCAGCGTTTCGAGGGCGCGGCTGATGGCGGCGAGCTCGTTCTGCTGGCTGACCGCCTGCTCGGGCGAAGCGTCGCTGGCGGGCAGTTCGGCGAGGATCTCGTCACCGCCCGGCTGGGCTCTTTCCGTGGCCGTGCGGCGGGTCTGGTCTAGGGCCAGGTTGCGCACAATGCGGTAGAGGTAGCTGGCGGGGTGGCGGATGTCGGCATCGCCTGGCTGGCGGCTGAAGCGCAGCCAGGCTTCCTGCACCACATCCTCGGCGCGGGCGCGGCAGCCGACGATGGGCGTGGCGTAATCGACCAGTGCCGGGCGGTGGGCCAGGTAGAGCTGCAGTTTGTCGTCCGCCACGGGGTGGTATGCCAGGGTGCTTTCGGGGGCGGCGATGTTACCTGTTGACGAGAATCATTATCAACAGAAGGATCGATGTTGTCGTTTAGGCCCTCTTCGCGGGTAAACCCGCTCCCACAGGTACTGCATCGCTCTTGAAGAGGGTGCAGTACCTGTGGGAGCGGGTTTACCCGCGAAAAAAGCGACGCGGTATCAGAGCCTGACGCTGGCGAAGGTCGACTCGTTGCGCGCCTGGCTCAGGGCGGCCAGCGGGCCGCTGTGCGGCGACAGGGCCATGGCCTGCGGGATCGGCATCATCGCCACCTGCTGGGTGGTGTTGGAGCCCACACGCTCGTCGCGCGGCGGAATGCCGAAGTACTCGCGGTAGCACTTGGAGAAGTGCGGGGTGGAAACGAAGCCGCACACCGAGGCCACCTCGATGATCGACATGGGCGTCTGCTTGAGCAACTGCCGTGCGCGAATCAGGCGCAGCTTGAGGTAATAGCGCGACGGCGAGCAGTGCAGGTACTTCTGGAACAGGCGCTCGAGCTGGCGCCGCGACACCGCCACGTACACCGCCAGTTCGTCGAGGTCGATCGGCTCTTCCAGGTTGGCTTCCATCAGCGCGACGATTTCCTGCAGCTTCGGCTGGTTGGTGCCGAGCATGTGCTTGAGCGGCACGCGCTGGTGGTCCTGTTCGTTGCGGATGCGCTCGTAGACGAACATCTCGGAAATCGCCGCCGACAGTTCGCGGCCGTGATCGCGGCTGATCAGGTGCAGCATCATGTCCAGCGGCGCGGTGCCGCCGGAGCTGGTGAAGCGGTTGCGGTCGAGGGTGAACAGGCGGGTGCTCATGTTCACCCGCGGGTAGGCTTCCTGCATCGCGGCCAGGCATTCCCAGTGCACGCTGCAATCAAAACCATCGAGCAGGCCGGCACAGGCCAGCGCCCAGCTGCCGGTGCACACCGCACCGAGGCGGCGCGACTGGCGGGCCTGGGCCTGCAGCCAGGTGACGTGCTCACGGGTGACGGTGCGCTGGATGCCCACGCCGCCGCAGACGATCACGGTGTCGATCGGCGGGGCGCTGTGCATGGCGGCGTCGGGGGTGATCTGCAGGCCATCGCTGGCCCACACCTGGCCGCCGTCGGCGGTCAGGGTGTGCCAGCGGTACAGCTCACGGCCGGACAGCTGGTTGGCCATGCGCAGCGGTTCGACTGCCGACGCCAGGGAAATGAGGGTGAAGTTGTCCAACAGGAGAAAACCAATGGACTGGGGTGCTGTGCGGTTCTGGGTTGGGGTCCCGGAGGTGTACGACGTCATCGCGATTTCTCCTCACACAATGCAGGGTGTGCCTCAGGCGAGCACTGTTCTTGTAATGGCCCCGTTTCGTATGCAGGGGCTTTGCCAATCTCAACGCAAATGGCATGCCTGAAATTGAACGCTCATCCAATAAAACCCAAAAACGACCTCGACAAGCGGCGTGCAGCGGGCTCTGGATCGAGCGTAGACCTAAACGCAAACAGGCGCGCCAGCGCCTGCGGGTGAATCGGCTGAGCAATTCGGTAGCACTGCTGGGTAGCTTGCCCAGATGCGACAGACTTGAGTGTCACCGACAACGACCCTACCGGTAACGACAGCCGACAACCGGTAGATGACAAGCGCTGCGCCAAAATGTGGCGCAGCGGCCGGGCGCGGGCAGAAACGGCGCATCAGCACTCGATGGCGCTGACCGCGAGGCCCCCGCGCGAGGTTTCCTTGTACTTGTCGTGCATGTCGGCGCCGGTGTCACGCATGGTGCGGATCACCTGGTCGAGGGAGATGAAGTGCTCGCCGTCGCCACGCAGGGCCATCTGCACGGCGTTGATGGCTTTCACCGCAGCGATGGCGTTGCGCTCGATGCAGGGCACCTGGACCAGGCCACCGACCGGGTCGCAGGTCAGCCCGAGGTTGTGTTCCAGGGCGATCTCGGCGGCGTTTTCCAGCTGCGCCGGGGTGGCCCCGAGCACCTCGGCCAGGCCCGCGGCGGCCATGGCGCAGGCCGAGCCGACCTCGCCCTGGCAGCCAACTTCGGCGCCAGAAATCGAAGCGTTCTTCTTGCACAGGATGCCGACGGCTGCCGCACCGAGGAAGAAGTCGACAACGTTGGACTCGTCCACCACGTCGGAGAAACGCATGTAGTAGTGCAGCACGGCCGGGATGATCCCCGCCGCGCCGTTGGTAGGCGCGGTCACCATGCGCCCGCCGGCGGCGTTTTCTTCGTTGACCGCCAGGGCGAACAGGTTGACCCACTCCATGGCGCTCATGGTCGAGCCGATCACGTTGGGTTTGCCGATCTCCTGCAGGCTGCGGTGCAGCTTGGCGGCGCGGCGGCGCACATTGAGCCCGCCGGGCAAGGTGCCCTCGTGCTTGAGGCCGTTGCTCACGCATTCCTGCATGGCGCTCCAGAGCTTGAGCAGGCCGGCGCGAATCTCTTCTTCGCTGCGCCAGATCTTTTCGTTCTCCAGCATCAATTGCGACACGCGCAGGTCGTTTTGCTTGCACAGGCGCAGCAGCTCGGCGGCGCTGTTGAAATCGTAGGGCAGCACGGTCTGGTCAGCGTCGAGCACGCCGCTCGCGGCCTGGGCGGCATCGACCACGAAACCGCCGCCCACCGAATAGTAGGTGTCACGGTGCAGTTCGCCGCCCTCGCCTTCGGCCACCAGGGTCATGGCGTTGGGGTGGTACGGCAGGTTCTCGTCCAGCAGCAGCATGTCGCGGGCCCAGACGAATTCGATGGGCAGGCGGCTGTCGAGCTTGAGCACGTTGGTTTCGCGCAGGTCGGCGATGCGTGGGGTGATCTGGGTCGGGTCGATGGCGTCGGGCCATTCGCCCATCAGGCCCATGATGGTGGCGCTGTCGGTGCCGTGCCCGACACCGGTGGCCGACAGCGAGCCATACAGCCGCACTTCGATGCGCCGCACCTGCTCCAGCTCGCCGCGTTGGCGCAGGCCCTGGACGAACAGGGCGCCGGCGCGCATGGGGCCGACGGTGTGGGAGCTGGAAGGCCCGACACCGATCTTGAACAGGTCGAACACGCTGATGGCCATTGTCGCTTCACCTCTTGATGGGCTTGCCTGGTCGCGCCAAACGCCGCCTTGCACAACTGCTAGGCTGAAGCGTCGAGCCGCCTTGGAATGCTCGCATCATCGGGCTTTTGCCCACCCCCTCGCCGTCTGCAACCGACGTACTTTTGTCCGCCTGCGCCGCACTGATCCGCACCGGTTCGCGGCGTTTTGCAGCGCTCGAAGGGCGTAAAAACCCGGGCATGGGGGTGGAAAAATCCAGTTGCGACATCGCCCGTACTGGATGCGACCCGTCCTGTACTGGATACGACGCCACCAGTAGGCGATTGCCGAACGCTGGAGGATTATCGAAAGCGACTCGTTTTGCACGGCCTCGCATCCTGCCCTCTGCAGGCCTGGCCGATCGGCCCCCTAGAAAGCGCCGACGGCCCCCGCGAACCCGAAGATAAAATCACAGGAGTCCACCTATGAAAGCTTCACCCTCGCTGTTGCTGGTTGCGATGTTATCCGCTCCATTGCTGGCCCAGGCTGCAGAACCCGAACAGTGCCAGACGGTACGGTTCTCCGACGTCGGCTGGACCGACATCACCGTGACCACCGCGATGACCAGCGTGGTGCTCGAGGCCCTGGGGTACAAGACCCACACCAACATGATCTCGGTGCCGGTGACCTACAAGTCGCTGGCCGGGGGCAAGGACCTCGACGTGTTCCTCGGCAACTGGATGCCGACCATGGAAAACGACATCAAGCAGTACCGCGATGCCGGTACCGTCGAAACCGTGCGCGCCAACCTGGAGAACGCCAAGTACACCCTGGCGGTGCCCCAGGCGCTGTATGACAAGGGCCTGAAGGACTTCAGCGACATTCCCAAGTTCAAGAAGGAACTCGAAGGCAAGATCTACGGCATCGAGCCGGGCAACGACGGCAACCGTACCATCCAGAGCATGATCGACAAGGACGCCTTCGGCCTCAAGACCGCCGGCTTCAAGCTGGTGCAGTCCAGCGAGGCGGGCATGCTGTCGCAGGTCGACCGGGCGCAGAAACGGGGTGAGGCGGTGGTGTTCCTGGGCTGGGAACCGCACCCGATGAACAAGCGCTTCGCCATGAAGTACCTCACCGGTGGCGATGAGTTCTTCGGCCCCGACTTCGGCAAGGCCACCGTGCTGACCAACACCCGCAAAGGCTATGCGCAGGAATGCAGCAACGTGGGCCAGCTGTTGAAGAATCTGTCGTTCACCCTCGACATGGAAAGCGAGCTGATGGGCAAGGTGCTGGACGACAAGATGAAAGCCGACGCAGCCGCCAAGGCGTGGCTGAAGAACAACCCGCAAGTGCTCGACACCTGGCTGGCAGGGGTGACGACCGTGGATGGCAAACCCGGCCTTGAGGCGGCCAAGGCCAAACTGACGCAATAACGCAAGGCGCTATGGCAACACCGCGGGGTGGGACCGTGCCCACCCCGAACTGATTTCAATCTTTGCAGGTGGAAGCTCGCTATCATGCTTATCGATCAGAAAATACCCCTGGGGCAGTACATCGCCTCATTCGTCGAATGGTTGACCCAGAATGGCGCCGATTACTTCGACGCCATCGCCAAGGGCCTGGAATTCATGATCCATGGGGTCACCGGCGCCCTGACCTGGTTCAACCCGTTCGTGCTCATCGCCCTGTTCGCCGCCCTCGCGCACCTGATCCAGCGCAAATGGGCCCTTACCGTATTCGTCGCCCTGTCGTTCCTGCTGATCCTCAACCTGGGGTACTGGCAGGAAACCATGGAAACCCTGGCACAAGTGAGCTTCGCCACCGTGGTGTGCGTGGCCATCGGCGTGCCGCTGGGCATCGTCGCCGCCCACAAGCCGATGTTCTACACCGGCATGCGCCCGGTGCTGGACCTGATGCAGACCGTACCCACCTTCGTGTACCTGATCCCCACGCTGACCCTGTTCGGCCTGGGCGTGGTGCCGGGGCTGATCTCGACGGTGGTGTTCGCCATCGCCGCGCCCATCCGCCTCACTTACCTGGGTATCTGCGACGTACCGCAGGAGCTGCTCGACGCCGGCAAGGCCTTCGGCTGCTCGCGCCGCCAGCTGCTGACCCGCATCGAACTGCCCCACGCCATGCCGAGCATCGCCGCCGGCGTGACGCAATGCATCATGCTGTCGCTGTCGATGGTGGTGATCGCCGCCCTGGTGGGCGCCGACGGCCTGGGCAAACCTGTAGTCAACGCACTGAACACCGCCGATATCTCGCTCGGCTTCGAAGCGGGCCTGGCGATCGTGCTGCTGGCGATCATGCTGGACCGTATCTGCAAGCAACCGGAACTGCCGGTAAGGGGTGAGGCATGAGCATCATTCGTTTCGAAGACGTCGACGTCATCTTCTCCAGCAAGCCGCGCGAGGCGCTGTCGCTGCTGGACGAAGGCAAGACCCGCGAACAGATCCTCAAGCAGACCGGCCTGGTGGTCGGTGTCGAGAAGGCCAACCTGGACATCAACAAGGGCGAGATCTGCGTGCTCATGGGCCTGTCCGGCTCGGGCAAGTCGAGCCTCTTGCGCTGCATCAACGGCCTGAACACCGTCAGCCGCGGCAAGCTGTTCGTCGAGCACGAAGGCAAGCACATCGACATCGCCCACTGCACCCCGGCGGAGCTGAAGATGATGCGCACCAAGCGCATCGCCATGGTGTTCCAGAAGTTCGCCCTGATGCCCTGGCTGACGGTGCGCGAGAACATCAGCTTCGGCCTGGAAATGCAGGGCCGCCCGGAGAAGGAACGGCGCAAGCTGGTGGACGAAAAGCTTGAACTGGTGGGCCTGACCCAGTGGCGCAACAAGAAGCCCGACGAGCTGTCCGGCGGCATGCAGCAGCGCGTGGGCCTGGCCCGGGCGCTGGCGATGGACGCCGACATCCTGCTGATGGACGAACCGTTCTCGGCCCTCGACCCATTGATCCGCCAAGGCCTGCAGGATGAGCTGCTGGCCCTGCAAAGCAAGCTGAGCAAGACCATCGTGTTCGTCAGCCACGACCTGGACGAAGCCCTGAAGCTGGGCAGCCGCATCGCCATCATGAAGGACGGTCGGATCATCCAGTACAGCAAGCCCGAGGAGATCGTGCTGAACCCGGCCGACGAGTACGTGCGCACCTTCGTCGCCCACACCAACCCGCTGAACGTACTGTGCGGCCGCAGCCTGATGCGCACCCTGGACAAGTGCAAACGGGTCAACGGCTCGGTGTGCCTGGACCCGGGCGGCGACTCGTGGCTGGACCTGGGCGAAGGCAACTCGATCAAGCGCGCACGCCAGGGGCAGAATGGGCTGGACATGCAGAACTGGGTGCCGGGGCAGGCTGTGGAAGGGCTGGATCGCCGGCCGACCGTGGTGCATGCCGACATCGGCATGCGCGAAGCACTGCAGATTCGTTACCAGACCGGTAACAAGCTGGTGCTGCAGGAGAACGACAAGCTGGTGGGGATTCTGGGGGATACGGAGCTGTATCACGCGCTGTTGGGCAAGACCCACGGCTGACACAGTTTTAAGGGGATAACAACGTGGGAGCGGCGGTTCGCCGCTGCGACTTGCCCCGCGATGCGATGGTGAATGTGCCATCGCCATCGCGGGGCAAGCCCGCTCCCACAGTTGCTCACATTGCCTGGAAAATCAGCGAACGACGATCCCGCGCGAAGCCATGTAGGCCTTGGCTTCAGGCACCGTGTACTCGCCGAAGTGGAAGATGCTCGCCGCCAGCACCGCGCTGGCATGCCCTTCCAGGATCCCATCGGCCAGGTGCTGCAGGTTGCCCACACCACCGGAGGCGATCACCGGGATCCCCAGGGCATCGCTGATGGCGCGGGTCACGCCCAGGTCGAAACCATTCTTCATGCCGTCCTGGTCCATGCTGGTCAGCAGGATCTCACCGGCACCCAGGCCTTCCATCTTCTTCGCCCACTCCACCGCATCCAGCCCGGTAGGCTTGCGCCCGCCGTGGGTGAAAATCTCCCAGCGCGGCGTTTCGCCCGGGCCGGAAACCTTCTTGGCGTCGATGGCGACGACGATGCACTGCGAACCGAAACGGTCGGCCGCCTCACCCACGAACTCCGGGTTGAACACCGCGGCGGTGTTGATCGAGACCTTGTCGGCACCGGCGTTGAGCAGGTTGCGGATGTCCTGCACGGTGCGCACGCCACCGCCTACGGTCAGCGGGATGAACACCTGGCTGGCCATGCGCTCGACGGTATGCAGGGTGGTGTCACGGCCATCGACGCTGGCGGTGATGTCGAGGAAGGTGATCTCGTCGGCACCCTGCTCGTCGTAGCGACGGGCGATTTCCACCGGGTCACCGGCATCGCGGATGTTCTCGAACTTGACGCCCTTGACCACCCGGCCGTTGTCCACGTCCAGGCAAGGGATGATGCGCTTGGCCAGTGCCATGGTCGTTCCTCAGCCTTGGTAGTTGTCGCAGAAGGCCTGGGCCTCGGCGACGTCGAGGGTGCCTTCGTAGATGGCACGGCCGGTGATGGCGCCGATGATGCCCGGCGCTTTTGCGTCCAGCAGGGCCTTGATGTCACCCAGGTTGTGGATGCCGCCCGAGGCGATCACCGGGATCGAGGTGGCTTCGGCCAGGGCCTTGGTGAAGGGCACGTTGCAGCCCTGCATCATGCCGTCCTTGGCGATGTCGGTGTAGACGATCGACGAGACGCCATCGGCCTCGAAGCGCTTGGCCAGGTCGATGACCTGCACGGTGCTCACTTCGGCCCAGCCGTCGGTGGCGACGAAGCCGTCCTTGGCGTCCAGGCCAACGATGATCTTGCCTGGGAAGGCCTTGCACGCCTCGGCGACGAACTCCGGCTGCTTGACCGCCTTGGTGCCGATGATCACGTGGCTGACGCCGGCCTTGACGTAGTGCTCGATGGTTTCCAGCGAGCGGATGCCGCCGCCGATCTGGATCGGCAGGTTCGGGTAACGCTTGGCGATGGCGGTGACCACTTCACCGTTGACCGGCTGGCCTTCGAAGGCGCCGTTGAGGTCGACCAGGTGCAGGCGGCGGCAGCCACCTTCGACCCATTTGGCGGCCATGCTCACCGGGTCGTCGGAGAATACCGTGGAGTCTTCCATGCGGCCTTGGCGCAGACGCACGCAGGCGCCGTCCTTCAGATCGATAGCGGGGATAATCAGCATCTTGGAAACCTGTCTTGTTCGTTGAGTTCAGGGCTTCTCGAGCGCCCACAGGTCGCTTTCGATGCTCTCGAACCGCTCCTTGAGGTGCAGCTGAACATCGGCAATCGCCCTGTTGTAGTAATACGGAGCAACTTCTCTGGAAAACACCTCGAGGACCTCGGCCACCTCGAACGACCCCAGCTCCAGCTCGAAACGGTCTTCGAGGAAGCGCTTGAGCTTGTCGAGCGCTTCGCGCTCCTGCTCGGGGGCCAGCGTGAGGATCGGTGCCTTGGTCCGCGACCTGCTCATTTACCAGCGCCCATCCCAGGCGACGAAGTTCTGCAGCAGTTGCAGGCCATGGGTATGGCTCTTCTCCGGGTGGAACTGCACGGCGAAGCGCGAGCCCTCGGCCAGCGCGGCGGCGAAATCGACGCCGTAGTGGCCGCGGCCGACGACCTGGCCCGGCTTGCCGGCATTGATGTAGTAGCTGTGCACGAAGTAGAAGCGCGCGCGGTCGGGAATGTCATGCCACAGCGGGTGGTCGATGGTCTGGCCGACTTCGTTCCAACCCATGTGCGGCACTTTCAGGTGCTCGCCGTCTTCCTTGAGGTCTTTGCCGAAGAAGCGCACTTGGCCTGGGAACAGGCCGATGCAGTCGACGCCGTCGTTCTCTTCGCTGTGCTCGAGCAGGGCTTGCATGCCCACGCAGATGCCGAGGAACGGGCGATCCTGGCTGACTTCGCGGACCAGGCTGTCGAAGCCCAGGCGGCGGATTTCGGCCATGCAGTCGCGGATCGCGCCAACGCCGGGGAACACCACGCGGTCGGCTTCACGAATGACGGCGGCGTCGCTGGTGACCAGCACCTTGCCGGCACCCACGTGCTCGAGGGCCTTGGCCACCGAGTGCAGGTTGCCCATGCCATAGTCGATTACGGCTACGGTCTGCATTTACAGGCACCCTTTGGTCGATGGCATCTGCCCGGCCATGCGTTCGTCCTGCTCCACGGCCATGCGCAGCGCGCGGCCGAAGGCCTTGAACACGGTCTCGATCTGGTGGTGGGTGTTATGGCCACGCAGGTTGTCGATGTGCAGGGTCACCAGGGCGTGGTTGACGAAGCCCTGGAAGAACTCCTGGAACAGGTCGACGTCGAAGCCACCGACGCTGGCACGGGTGTAGGGGACATGCATCTGCAGGCCCGGGCGGCCGGAGAAGTCGATGACCACGCGCGACAGCGCTTCGTCGAGCGGCACGTAGGCGTGGCCGTAGCGGAAGATGCCTTTCTTGTCACCGATGGCCTGGGCAAACGCCTGGCCGAGGGTGATGCCGACGTCTTCGACGGTGTGATGGTCATCGATATGCAGGTCGCCCTTGCATTCGATGTCCAGATCGATCAGCCCGTGCCGGGCGATCTGGTCGAGCATGTGTTCAAGGAAAGGCACACCGATATCGAATCGGGCCTTACCAGTGCCATCGAGGTTGATCGAGCACTTGACCTGGGTTTCCAGGGTATTGCGCTCGACGGAAGCCTTACGTTCGACCATCACCAGCTCCGCAAAATCATTGGGCGAAAAGGGCTCCATTATAGGCCCAGAACGCGCCGGCTTGAAACGCGGATGACATATGGCAGGGCAAGCAATTGCGGGGGGATGACAGGCTTACAGGTCTATACAAGCCGGTTTTGTCGACCTCATCGCGGGGCAAGCCCGCTCCCACAGAGCGTGGGAGCGGGCTTGCCCCGCGATGAGGCCTAGACTGCCAGCCAATCAGCCAGCTTTGTCAACCGTCAGTGGAACAGCACCGCCGTCTTCTGCAGGGTGATCCATACCCCCCAGGCCAGCGGAATCACCACCACGGCCCAGGCCAGCAGCACCAACGGCAGGCTGCCCGGCGCGGCATGCCATTCCAGCGACCGCGCGCTGTCGGCCCCCTTGTCATGGCTCAGGGCACGCTCCGCGGCCAGCTCGGCCTCGGTCATGAAGTACTTGTCGGCCACCGGGCGTACCAGCATGTTGCAGACAAAGCCCAGCACCAACAGCCCGGCAAGGATGTACAGGGTCATGTCGTAGGCCGCGGCCCGCTCCACACCTGCCGCCAGCTGCGCTTCACGCAGGTAGGTGATCAGCACCGGGCCCAGCACGCCAGCGGCGGCCCAGGCGGTCAGCAGGCGACCGTGGATGGCACCGACCATCTGCGTGCCGAACAGGTCGGCCAGGTAGGCCGGCACCGTGGCGAAGCCGCCACCGTACATTGACAGGATGATGCAGAACGCCGCGACGAACAGCGCCACGTTACCGATGTGCCCCATGTTCGGCACCAGGCTGTAGAGGCCCACGCCCAGGGCGAAGAAGGCGAAGTAGGTGTTCTTGCGGCCAATGTAGTCGGAGAACGACGCCCAGAAGAAGCGCCCGCCGATGTTGAACAGGCTGAGCAGGCCGGTGAAGCCGGCGGCAATGGCGGCGATCTGCGCCAGTTGCGCGGCGTTCAACTCGCTGAAGGTCAGCTCGTTGCCCAGCAGCTTGCCGGCGAACACTTCCTGCAGCAGTGGCGAGGCCATGCCGAGAATGCCGATACCGGCCGAGACGTTCAGGCACAGCACCAGCCACACCAGGGCGAACTGCGGGGTCTTCCAGGCCACGCTCACGTGCACGTGGCGGTCGGTGACCATGGCGTTGGCCTTCTTCGCCGGCGGGGTCCAGCCCTCTGGCTTCCAACCGGTGGGCGGCACGCGGTAGGCCAGGGCGCCGGCCGTCATGAACACGAAGTAGATCGCGGCCATGGCCACGAAGCTCTGCCACACGCCGACTTCAGTGGCGCTGCCGAAGTGGCCCATCAATGCGGTCGCCAGCGGCGCGCCCACCATGGCACCACCACCAAAGCCCATGATCGCCATGCCGGTGGCCATGCCGCGCTTGTCCGGGAACCACTTGATCAGGGTCGACACCGGCGAGATGTAGCCCAGGCCCAGGCCGATACCACCGATTACCCCCGAACCGAGCCACATCAGCCACAGCTGATGGGTCTTCACGCCGATCGCCGAGATCAGCAGGCCGCCGCACCAGCACAGTGCCGATACCAGGCCAGCCTTGCGCGGACCTGCGTGCTCCAGCCAGCCGCCGAGCACTGCGGCCGAGCAACCGAGGAAGACGAAGAACAGGGTGTAGATCCAGCTGAGCATGGAGATCGGCCAGTCGCACTCGGCGCTGAACAGGCGGGCGACGAAGCCCATGTCCGCCGCGCACGCCACCGGCGCGCTGACGCCCAGGGCTTGGGACAACGGCAACCAGAACACCGAGAAACCGTAGGCCATGCCGATGCACAGGTGAATGGCCAGGGCCGCCGGCGGTACCAGCCAGCGGTTGAAGCCCGGACGGGCGATGATGCGCTCCTTCGACAGGAAACCGGGCACGCTTACCGGCATCTCCGTCGTGATACTGCTGCTCATGGGATCGTTCCTTTTGTAGGTGGGCTGCTTTCGGGCTGCCGGCCCGGCTCTGCTGTGGCGTCTCCCCCGGGATGACGCCGGCCGTTTGCGGCATTGCCCCGCGACAATGGGTCGCGGATGCTGCGAAAGCGGCGCAAGATTACCAGCAGCCAGTGGCATGAAGGCAATCTGATATCGCGTTTTTTTCGTCAGCTGAATCGGTAATTCGCCTGTTCTGGCCTCATCGCGGGGCAAGCCCGCTCCCACGCCGTTTGTGATCTGGCGTGGGAGCGGGCTTGCCCCGCGATGAGGACCGAGCAGGCGATGAATGAACTGTCGTCATTGCCACTGTCGAAATGTCGGATACGCAGCGCCAAGTGCCACAGCGCTATACTCGCCGCTGAATTTCACAATCGGACTACAAGGACTCGCCCATGAAAGCGTTCGGCAAAATCCTGGGGCTGTCGCTTCTCGGGTTGTTGCTGATCATCGTGGCGCTGGGCTTCGCCCTGACGCACCTCTTCGATCCCAACGACTACAAAGACGAAATCCGCCAACTGGCCCGCGACAAGGCCCACGTCGAGCTGACGCTCAACGGCGACATCGGCTGGAGCCTGTTCCCCTGGCTGGGCCTGGAGCTGCACGAGGCGAGCATCGCCACGCTGAACAACCCCAAGGTGCCGTTCGCCGACTTGCAGATGCTCGGTTTGTCCGTACGCGTGCTGCCGCTGCTGCGCCGCGAAGTGCAGATGAGCGATGTGCGGGTCGAGGGCCTGAACCTCACCCTCACCCGCGATGCCAACGGCCACGGCAACTGGGAAGACATCGGCAAGCCGCTGCCTGACCCGGCCGTTGCCAACGCCCCGGCCACCGCGCCAGGCGAAGCGCCGGCCAGCGAGCCGCCCAAGCCCGAAGCCAGCGAGCGTTCGGTCAAGCTCGACATCGACAGCCTGACCGTCAACAACGCCCGGGTGCAGTTCACCGACGAGAAGGCCGGCCAAAGCTACGGCGCCGAAAGCATCCAGCTGAGCACGGGCCCCGTGCACGAAGGCGTGAACATCCCGCTAAAGGCCAGCGCCTTCCTCAGTGCCAGCCAGCCGAACATCAAGGCGCGCACCGAGCTGACCGGCGAACTGCGCTTCGACCGCAAGCTCAAGCGCTACAACCTTGAAGACATGCGCCTGTCCGGCGAAACCTCGGGCGAGCCGCTGGCCGGCAAGACCATGACCTTCGCCGCGCAAGGCCAGGTGCTGGTCGACCTGGCCGCCAATGTCGCCTCGTGGAGCAGCCTGAAGGTCTCGGCCAATCAGCTGCGCGCCCTGGGCGAGCTGAATGTGCGCGACCTGGACAAGGCGCCGCAGGTGAGTGGCGGGCTGTCCATCGCCCAGTTCAACCTGCGCACCTTCCTCGACGGCATCGGCCACCCGCTGCCGGCCACCGCCGATGCGGCCGCCTTCAACAAGCTGGAGCTGGTTGCCCGCCTGCAAGGCACACCAAGCAGCCTGGCCCTGGAAGACCTGGCGGTGAAGCTGGACGACAGCACCTTCACCGGCCGCGTGGCCGTGGAAGATTTCGCCAAGCAGGCCCTGCGGGTAAACCTCAAGGCAGACACCTTCGACGCTGACCGCTACCTGCCAGCCAAGAGCGAGGAAGCCAAGGGCACCACCGCAGCGCGCCAGGCCGAGGTGAAACAGCAGGAAGCCAGCGCCACTGCCGGTGCCGGCACCACCCCGTTGCCCAACGCCCCCACGCAAGTGGCCTGGAGCAACGACAAGCTGCTGCCGGTGGACCGCCTGCGCGCCCTCGACCTGCAGGCCGACCTGGCGTTCGGCGCCCTGACCCTGGACAAGCTGCCCATCAGCGACGCCCGGCTCAAGGCCAACGGCCAGGGCGGCCTGATCACCCTCGAAACCCTGCGCGGCGGCCTGTACAACGGCAGCTTCGAAGCCAAGGGCAAGGTCGACGTGCGCCCCGCCGTGCCGCAACTGGGGGTGAACACCAAGATCAACCGCGTGCCGGTGGAGCATTTCATCAAGCGCGAAAGCCCCGACCAGGCGCCGCCAGTCAAGGGCCTGCTGACCCTTGCCAGCGACCTGACCGCCACCGGCAACAGCCAGAAAGCGCTGGTCGACACCCTCAACGGCAACGCCAGCTTCACCATCAACGATGGCGTGCTGGTCAACGCCAACCTGGAACAGCAACTGTGCCAGGCCATCGCCACCCTCAACCGCAAGCAGCTCGGCAGTGAGCCGCGCGGCAAGGACACGCCGTTCGAAGAGCTGCGCGGCAGCCTGGTGATCCGCAATGGCGTGGCCAGCAACCCGGACCTCAAGGCGCGCATTCCCGGCCTGACCGTCAACGGCCATGGCGACCTCGACCTGCGCGTGCTGGGCATGGACTACAACGTCGGCGTGGTGGTCGAAGGCGACCAGCGCGCCATGCCCGACCCGGCCTGCCAGGTCAACGAGCGCTTTGCCGGTATCGAAGTGCCGCTGCGCTGCCGTGGCCCGCTGGAGCTGGGCGCCAAGGCCTGCCGCCTGGACCAGGACGGCCTGGGCAAGGTTGCCGCCAAGCTGGCCGGTAACCGTTTGAAGGACAAGATCGATGAAAAGCTCGAAGAAAAACTCGGAGACAAAGTGAGCCCGGAACTCAAAGATGCGCTCAAGGGGCTGTTCAAGCGATGAGCCCCCAGCAGTTCTCCAGCGCCGTGCTGGACTGGTACGACCAGCACGGTCGTCACGACCTGCCCTGGCAACAGGGCATCAACCCATATCGGGTGTGGGTCTCGGAAATCATGCTGCAGCAGACCCAGGTCAGCACCGTGCTCAACTACTTCGACCGCTTCATGCAGGCGCTGCCGACCGTGCAGGCACTGGCTGAAGCGCCGGAAGACGAAGTGCTGCACCTGTGGACAGGCCTGGGCTACTACACACGCGCACGTAACCTGCAAAAGGCCGCAAAGATCGTCGTCGCGCAACATGGCGGCGAGTTCCCGCGCAGTGTCGAGCAGCTCACCGAGCTGCCCGGCATTGGCCGCTCCACCGCCGGGGCCATCGCCAGCATCAGCATGGGCATCCGCGCGCCGATCCTCGACGGCAACGTCAAGCGCGTGCTGGCCCGCTTCACCGCCCAGGCCGGTTACCCGGGCGAACCCAAAGTGGCCAACCAGCTGTGGGCCACCGCCGAGCGATTCACCCCGATGACGCGGGTCAACCACTTCACCCAGGCGATGATGGACATGGGCGCAACGCTGTGCACCCGCAGCAAGCCCAGTTGCCTGATCTGCCCGCTGCAGCGTGGTTGCGAAGCCCATCTGCACGGCGAAGAGACCCGCTACCCGGAGCCCAAGCCGCGCAAAGCCTTGCCGCAGCGCAAGACCCTGATGCCGCTGCTGGCCAACCATGAAGGCGCGATCCTGCTTTACCGCCGGCCCTCCACCGGGTTGTGGGGTGGCCTGTGGAGCCTGCCGGAGCTGGACAGCCTCGAGCAGCTCGACGACCTCGCCTACCAGCACGGCCTGCGCCTGGCCGGCAGCCAGGCCCTGCAAGGCCTGACCCACACCTTCAGCCATTTCCAGCTGGCCATCGAGCCATGGCTGGTGCGTGTCGACCCGGTCGGCGCGCACGTGGCCGAGCCCGACTGGCTCTGGTATAACCTCGCCACCCCGCCGCGCCTGGGCCTCGCCGCCCCGGTCAAGAAGCTGCTGCAACGCGCGGCCGACGAACTGATTGCAGGAGAGAACCCATGACCCGCACCGTGATGTGCCGCAAATACAAAGAAGAGTTGCCAGGCCTGGAGCGCGCGCCCTACCCCGGCCCCAAGGGCCAGGACATCTTCGAACACGTCTCGCAGAAAGCCTGGGCCGACTGGCAGAAGCACCAGACCCTGCTGATCAACGAGAAGCGCCTGAACATGATGAACGCCGAGGACCGCAAGTTCATCCAGGCCGAGATGGACAAGTTCTTCGCCGGTGAAGATTACGCCAAGGCTGAAGGCTACGTTCCGCCCTCGGAATGACCCCGGAAAACGTAAGCGACGGAATTAATTTAAATTTTTTGAAAAAAGTCGTTGACGAGCGGTCTGGAAATCTATTTAATTCACCTCGTCGCCCAGATAGCTCAGTCGGTAGAGCAGAGGATTGAAAATCCTCGTGTCGGCGGTTCGACTCCGTCTCTGGGCACCACCTTCAGCTTCTGGTGGTTGCAAAGTTACCCGAAGCGACACAAGAAACCCGCCTAGTGCGGGTTTTTTGTTGCCTGCGTTTTCTTGGTTCATGTCCGGTTGATCGATATCAAGAAGTCACCGCCTGCTGGCTCATAGCATGGAGGGTGGACATTCGACCGACCCCGCAAGGACCTCCATGAGCGAAGAATCCGCCACCCTCCTCCTGCCGTCGCCTGCCGACACCGGCAGCGGCGCCAAGCCCGTCACCCGCACCCGCCGCCCACGCCAGCGCAAGCCCGCCGCCAAAGCACCCACGCCAGAGACCATCACCCAGGTCAGCCAGCAACCCGCCGCCCTGGTAGTGGCCAACGCGCGCAAAGGCAGCAGCGAGGACAGTACCTCGGCGCATCTGCCGGCCAGCTACCCGTACCGCACGCGCATGCGCCGCCAGGACTACGACAAGGCCAAGCACGCACTGCAGATCGAGCTGCTGAAGGTACAGAACTGGGTGAAGGAAACCGGCCAGCGCATCGTCATCCTCTTCGAAGGCCGTGACGCAGCGGGCAAGGGCGGCACCATCAAGCGCTTCATGGAGCACCTGAATCCGCGTGGCGCCCGCATCGTCGCGCTGGAGAAGCCCTCCGAACAGGAGCAAGGCCAGTGGTACTTCCAGCGCTATATCCAGCACCTGCCCACCGCCGGTGAAATGGTGTTCTTCGACCGCTCCTGGTACAACCGCGCCGGGGTCGAGCGGGTGATGGACTTCTGCTCGCCGCTGCAATACCTGGAGTTCATGCGTCAGGCGCCGGACCTTGAGCGGATGCTGTGCAACAGCGGCATCCTGCTGTTCAAGTTCTGGTTCTCGGTGAACCGCGAAGAGCAACTGCGCCGCTTCATCTCGAGGCGCGACGACCCGCTCAAGCACTGGAAGCTGTCGCCCATCGACATCAAGTCGCTGGACAAGTGGGAGGACTACACCGCCGCCAAGGAAGCCATGTTCTTCCACACCGACACCGCCGATGCGCCGTGGACGGTGATCAAGTCCGACGACAAGAAGCGCGCGCGGATCAACTGCATCCGGCATTTCCTGCATTCGCTGGATTATCCGGGCAAGGACCACAGCGTGGCGCATGCGCCGGATCCGCTGCTGGTTGGCCGCGCTTCGCGGGGGTTCGAGGAGGATGAGGTGCCGGCCCCGAGCCCTGTGTAACGGCCATCGCGGGGCCAGCCCGCTCCCACGCGGCGCCTCGCCCTTGGGTTTTCTGGGCAACTGCGCTTCAATACGCGCCTTTACCCGATACCTCCAAGGACCGCCCCATGGCCACCAACACCAAGCAACAGAAACGCGCCAAGCGCGCCGCCACCAAGGCCAAGCAGAACCGCATGGTGCGCAGCGGCCAGGCGGTCAAGGCCAGCAGCGGCGAAAGCGCCAGCGTAGAGCAGGTGTTCAACAAGGCCATGGAGTCGGGCAGCTACAACAGCCTGTTCGACAAAATGAAAGAAGCCCAGGAAAACGGCCTGGTGCCGATGATCTCGGTATTCCTGGTGGACCCGCTGCTGGCACTGGTGCTCAAGGGCCACAAGGAAGAACACGCCACCGACTACATCGTCATGGTGTTCACTGCCTACCGCAAATGGCTCGACGGCACCGACGAGGACGCGACCATGGCCTGGCTTGAGAGCGATGAGTTCCAGGCGGCCTATGTCACGGCTTCCGAGGTGGTGGCCAAGGGGCAGCAACAGCAGAAGCAGTTCGGCTGAACCAGCACCGCCGCCTTCGCGGGTAAACCCGCTCCCACAGGCAACGCTCAACACTGTGGGAGCGGGTTTACCCGCGAAGAGGCAGGAACAGACAAACAAAAAGGCCGCGCCCCTCACAGGACGCGGCCTTTTCATTTCACCGACTGCGCATCAGCTATCCAGCGCCACGCGCCCGGCAGCGCCGCGCTTGCGGTGCACCAGCAAGCCTGCGGCCACAACTGCGATGCTCAGCAGCGCGGTAGCGATGATCTCGACGCGGTGATCCTCACGCAGCCCCATCACCACCAGAATGGCGACGATGAAGGCGATGGTCGCCCAGGTCAGGCCCGGGAACATCCACATCTTGAACGAGATCTTCTCGCCGCTGGCTTCACGCTGGGCACGCATGCGCAGTTGCGACACGGCGATCACCAGGTACACCAGCAGGGCGATGGCGCCCGAGCTGGCCAGCAGGAACTCGAACACCGCGGCCGGGGCCAGGAAGTTGGCGAACACGCACAGGAAGGCCGCAGCGGTGGACAGCAGCACGGCCCAGTGCGGGGTGCCCGCCTTGGTGGTGCGCTGGGCGATTGCCGGGGCATCGCCACGCTTGCTCAGGGAGAACAGCATGCGCGAGGAGGTGTACAGCGCCGAGTTCAGGCAGCTGGTCACGGCGATCAGCACGACGATGTCGACGATCAGCTTGGCATTCGGCACACCGATCAGGCTGAGGACGGTCTGGTAGGAGCCTTTCTCGGCCAGGGTCGGATCGTTCCACGGCACCATGGCCACGACCAGGAAGATCGATACCAGGTAGAACAGGCAGATACGCCAGATCACCGAGTTGGTGGCGCGGCTGATCTGCTTGCCCGGATCTTTCGACTCGGCGGCGGCGATGGTGACGATCTCGGTCCCCATGAAGGAGAACATGGTGGTCAGCATGGCGGCCAGCACGGCGCCCAGGCCATTGGGCATGAAGCCCTGGGTATCGAACAGGTGGCTGACGCCGCTGATCTGGCTGCTCGGGACCATGCCGAACATGGCCGCGCAACCGACGACGATGAAGCCGATGATCGCCAGCACCTTGAGCAGGGCGAACCAGAACTCGAACTCACCGTAGTTCTTCACGCTGAACAGGTTGGTAACGGTCAGCACCAGGGTGATGACCAGCGAGAACGCCCACAGGTCCACGGCCGGGAACCAGGCATGCAGGATGGCGGCGGCGGCGTTGGCCTCGAGCGGGATCACCAGCACCCAGAACCACCAGTACAGCCAGCCGATGGTGAAACCGGCCCAGCGCCCGATGGCGCGGTCGGCGTAGGTCGAGAAAGAACCGGTGTCGGGCGATGCGACCGCCATTTCACCGAGCATGCGCATTACCAGTACCACCAGGGTACCGGCAGCGGCGTAGGCCAGCAGCACGGCAGGGCCGGCGGCGGCGATGGCGTGGCCGGAGCCGACGAACAAGCCGGCGCCGATCACGCCTGCGATGGACAGCATGGTCACATGCCGTTGTTTGAGCCCCTGAGCGAGGTCATTGGAATTGTTACCGCTCATAAAACTACCTTTGTAAGGAGTGGACCACCCGAATGAAGGGGAAACGAAGCGCACCAAGGGGTGATTTAGGCGTCGCCGCATTCGGTCTTTTCCCACTGGCAATAAGCGCGCCATTTTCAAATGCCATTTATCCGGAATGGCTGACGCCCGCAAATTCGCTGGCTTTGCGGCCTTTCTGCCAGGCTTTGACCGAAAGCCCGTCAAATCTCCGTGCCAAGTCCGGATTACTGAAATACCCACTTACAAACGCACCAAAGGTGCCCCTCGGTAACACCCTCGCACCAGAGTAAGGCATTGAAGTGCAACCCAGAGGTACAACCATTGTTTCAGCCATGATTCGATCTGCGTGGGAGCGGGCTTGCCCCGCGATAGCGATTGTCGCCCCAGCACCTTCAGTCCTGCCGAAGCCATCGCGGGGCAAGCCCGCTCCCACGCCAGCCTGTACCGGCCACATGGGCGGTAGCACCTGCTTTCCCGGAAAATGGTCTAAACCGCTTCCATGCTTGGGCCAAAACTGGCACCATCGCGCCTTTTTTCATCAAGGCTCCGGTGCTGGGCAAAACGCCATTGCGGACATCCTCGCGACAGTCCACTGCAACGATGCGACAAACTGCCCCACCAATGACCGAAGCCCCTTGCGACCCGGTTGGCCGCTGTTGCGCCGCTATGCTAGCGTGGCGCTCGCCAGGAAGGCCGCCAACAGCTGGGAACGCACCCGAACACATGAGGACCGCACATGGCCCAGGCCACGCCCGCGCTGGAAATCCGTAACCTGCACAAACGCTACGGCGAGCAGGAAATTCTCAAGGGCATTTCGCTGACCGCGCGCGACGGTGACGTGATCTCCATCCTCGGCTCGTCCGGCTCCGGCAAGTCCACCCTGCTGCGCTGCATCAACCTGCTCGAGAACCCGCACCAGGGCGAAATCCTGGTCGCCGGCGAAGCCCTCAAGCTCAAGGCGCAGAAAAACGGCGACCTGATCGCCGCCGACAACCGCCAGATCAACCGCCTGCGCAGCGAGATCGGCTTTGTCTTCCAGAACTTCAACCTGTGGCCGCACATGTCGATCCTCGACAACATCATCGAGGCGCCGCGCCGCGTACTTGGCCAGAGCAAGGCCGAGGCCACCGAGCACGCCGAGGCGCTGCTGAACAAGGTCGGCATCTTCGACAAGCGCCACAGCTACCCCGCCCAGCTTTCCGGTGGCCAGCAACAGCGTGCCGCCATCGCCCGCACCCTGGCCATGAAGCCCAAGGTCATCCTGTTCGACGAGCCGACGTCGGCGCTCGATCCGGAAATGGTCCAGGAAGTGCTTAACGTCATCCGCGCCCTGGCCGAAGAAGGCCGTACCATGCTGCTGGTGACGCACGAGATGAACTTTGCCCGCCAGGTGTCCAGTGAAGTGGTCTTCCTGCACCAGGGCCTGGTCGAAGAGCAGGGATCGCCGCAGCAGGTCTTCGAAAACCCGACCTCGGCGCGTTGCAAGCAATTCATGTCCAGCCACCGCTAACGGAGCAATACATGCAGACTTACAAGAAGTTCCTCCTGGCCGCTGCTGCCACCCTGGTGATGTCGGCCAACGCCATGGCCGCAGAAAAACTGCGCATGGGTATTGAGGCTGCCTACCCACCGTTCAACAACAAGGACGCCAGCGGCCAGGTCGTCGGCTTCGACAAGGACATCGGCGACGCCCTGTGCGCCAAGATGAAGGTCGAGTGCACCGTCGTGACCTCCGACTGGGACGGCATCATCCCGGCCCTGAACGCCAAGAAGTTCGACTTCCTGGTGTCGTCGCTGTCGATCACCGACGAGCGCAAGCAGGCGGTGGATTTCACCGACCCCTACTACTCCAACAAGCTGCAGTTCATCGCCCCGAAGAAGGTCGACTTCAAGACCGACAAGGAATACCTCAAGGGCAAGACCATCGGCACCCAGCGCGCCACCCTGGCCGGCACCTGGCTTGAAGACAACTACAAGGACGTGCTGAAGTCCATTCAGCTGTACGACACCCAGGAAAACGCCTACCTCGACCTGACCTCCGGTCGCGTTGACGGCATCCTGGCCGACAAGTACGTGCAGTACGAGTGGCTGAAGTCCGACGCGGGCAAAGACTACGAGTTCAAAGGCGAACCTGTAGTGGACAGCGACAAGATCGGTATCGCCGTGCGCAAGGGTGACCCGCTGCGCGAGAAGCTGAACAAGGCCCTGGCCGAGATCAAAGCTGACGGCACGTACAAGAAGATCAACGACAAGTACTTCCCGTTCAGCATCGAGTGATGCCCTCCCGACCCGTACCGCCATGCGCGGTGCGGGTCCCTTGAACAAAGCTGCCCATGAATATCGACCTGCACGGATTCGGTCCGGCCATGATGGCCGGCACCCTGATGACCGTAAAACTGGCGCTTTGCGCCTTGCTGCTGGGGCTGGCCCTGGGCCTGCTTGGCGCCCTGGCCAAGACTTCCTCGATCAAGTCATTGCAATGGCTTGGCGGCTTCTACTCGACCCTGGTGCGCGGCGTGCCTGAGCTGCTGTGGGTCTTGCTCATCTATTTCGGCACCGTCGGCCTGATGAACAGCCTCGGCGACGCGCTCAACATGCCTGGGCTCGAACTCAGCGCATTCGCCGCCGGTGTCATCGCCCTGGGTCTGTGCTTCGGCGCCTACGCCACGGAAGTATTCCGCGGCGCGATCCTGGCCATCCCCAAGGGCCACCGTGAAGCGGGCATGGCCCTGGGCCTGTCGAAAGGCCGCATCCTGTCGAGGATCATCCTGCCGCAGATGTGGCGCATCGCCCTGCCGGGCCTTGGCAACCTGTTCATGATCCTGATGAAGGACACCGCGTTGGTGTCGGTGATCGGCCTGGAAGAAATCATGCGCCACGCACAGATCGGCGTGACCGTGACCAAGGCACCGTTCACCTTCTACGCGGTGGCCGCCTGCATCTACCTGAGCCTGACCATCGTCGCCATGATCGGCATGTACTTCCTGGAAAAACGCGCCGCCCGCGGCTTCATGAGGGCCGAATAAATGAACTGGGAAGTCATCATCAAGTGGCTGCCACGCCTGGCCGAAGGCGCGGTCCTGACCCTGGAGCTGGTGGCCATCGCGGTCATCGCCGGGCTGATCCTGGCCATCCCGCTGGGTATCGCCCGCTCCTCGCGGCACTGGTACGTGCGCGCCCTGCCCTATGGCTACATCTTCTTCTTCCGCGGCACGCCGCTGCTGGTGCAGCTGTTCCTGGTCTACTACGGCCTGGCTCAGTTCGACTCGGTGCGTGACAGCGCGCTGTGGCCGTACCTGCGCGACCCGTTCTGGTGCACGGTGCTGACCATGACCCTGCACACCGCCGCCTACATCGCCGAGATCCTGCGCGGCGCACTGCAGGCGATCCCCAAGGGCGAGATCGAAGCAGCCCGGGCACTGGGCATGTCGCGGGGCAAGGCGCTGTTCTACATCATGCTGCCGCGTGCCACACGCATCGGCCTGCCGGCCTACAGCAACGAAGTGATCCTGATGCTCAAGGCCAGCGCCCTGGCCAGCACCGTGACGCTGCTGGAGCTGACCGGCATGGCGCGGACCATCATCGCCCGCACCTATCTGCCGGTGGAAATCTTCTTCGCCGCCGGGGTGTTCTACCTGGTGATTTCGTTCTTCCTGGTGCAGGGCTTCAAGCTGCTGGAACGCTGGTTGCGCGTGGACGCCTGCCAGGGGCGTTAACCTGCAACACGCTCGGGGCCGCTTTGCGGCCCCTTTCAATTGCGCCGCGGTGCTCGCATGAACACAACACTCCCCCTCCAAGGCAGCCAGCTCCTCGAGCGCTTCCAGGCCCTTGACCACTTTCTGCTGCAGCACCAGCCGCTGTGGCGCCCACGGCCGTTCACCGAGCTGCAGCTGGGCTGGGAAAGCCAGTACCCCGAGCTGTCCGAGTGGCTGCGCAATCGCACCCTGGAACAAGCCGAAGCCGTCCAGCAACACCCGGAACAGCTCCCGGCCCCGGCACCCTTCCCGCAACTGGCCAGCCTGGCCCGGCAGCTGTCTGCCGTGGGTGAATTGCCCGACGTAGGCCTGCACCCGGCCGGCCACCGCCTTGACGCCAATGTCCCTGGGCGCAAATGGCAGCAGATCGAGGCTTTCAGCCGCCGTCTGAGCTTCAGCCAGCCCACCCGACACTGGCTGGACTGGTGTTCGGGCAAGGGCCACCTGGGCCGCCGCCTGCTGCAAGCCGGCCAGCAATTGACCTGCCTGGAGTACGATGCCGAACTGGTCAGCGCCGGCCAGGCGTTGAGCGACCACCATCATCTGCCCGCCCAGCATGTTCATCAGGATGTAATGGCCGCAGACAGCATGCAGCAGCTGGATGGCGACAAAAGCGTGGTTGCCCTGCATGCCTGTGGCGATCTGCATGTGCGCCTGCTGCACCTGGCCAGCCAGCAAGGCTGCCCGCAACTGGCCGTGGCACCTTGCTGTTACAACCGCATCCAGGGCGAACAGTACATGGCGATATCCACAGCCGCACAAGCTTCGGCCCTGCAGCTGTCGATCGGCGACCTGGGCCTGCCGCTCAGCGAGGCCGTTACCTCCAGCGCCCGGGTACGCCGCCAGCGCGACAGCTCGATGGCCAGGCGTCTGGGCTTCGACCTGTTGCAGCGCCAACAGCGGGGCACCGATGCCTACCTGCCAACACCTTCACTGCCGGTCGATTGGCTGAAGAAGCCCTTCGAGCAGTACTGTCGCGACCTTGCCGCGCTGCGCCAGGTCGAACTCAGCGGCACGACAGACTGGGCCGCCCTAGAGTCGCAAGGCTGGCAACGGCTGGCCCAAGTGCGCAACCTGGAGCTGGTGCGCAACCTGTTTCGCCGCCCATTGGAACTGTGGCTGGTGCTCGACCGGGCCTTATACCTGCAAGAGCAAGGTTATGGCGTGCGCGTAGGACTGTTCTGCGAATACCCACTGACACCGCGCAACCTGCTGCTGTTGGCCGAACGCCACTGATAACCTGTGGATAACTCTGTGTACAAGCTTGTGATGAAAATCACACCCGCTTGGATCCAAGCGCTATTTGCGCCGCTTTGCTTATTCCTCATTCCGGCTGAAAACCAGCAAAAACAGGGCTTTGCGCAAAGACCGGTGGCAGGGCCATTCGGCATGCATTTCGCGCAAGCGGAAAATGCCGCTTGTGCATAAGCATTTCAGCCGTAAGCCGCAAACCACCTCGAACAGAGCATTTCAAGCCAGTTTCAACAGGCCCATGCCGACCAGAAGCAGTGCCAGCCCCAGCCAGCCACGGCCAGCCAGACGCTGACCGAACAGCGCCCAACCCATGGCGACGGTGGCAAGGATGCCGAAGCCGCCCCAGATGGCATAGGCCAGTGACAACTCTATGTCCTGCACCGCCTGAGCCAACGCGGTGAAGGCCGCCAGCACGCAGAATATCGATGCCACACCCAGGCCTTTGCGGCGAAAACCGTCGGAATACTTGAGCAGCAGGTTGGCCAACACTTCCAGCACGATGGCCAGGCCCAGCCAGGCAAATGGAATCAGCATGGCAACGCCTCCCCTTCAACCTCGACAGGCTTGCTGCGGGTACCCGCCTTGATCAGCAGGATGCCGGCGATCATCACCGCCAGCCCCAGGGCCTTGGCCCAGCCCAGGCTTTCGCCCAGCCAGAGCACGCTGACCAGGGTGATCAGGACGATGCCGATCCCTTCCCACAGTGCATAGGCCACGCCGACCGGCACACGCTTGACCGCCAGGGCCAGGAAGAAATACGACAGGCAGATCATGACGTACATCACGGCATGCCCAGCCACGGGGAAATGAGTGGCGGCGAGTTTCATCGACGCCGTGCCGATCACCTCGGCGGTGATGGCGACGATCAGATAGATCCAGGAACGCATGGTGCCCTCCCATGGGCGACACAGCAGCCGAGCGCACAGGCGTCGGCGCAAGACAGAAACGTTTAAGGCTGTAGTGGGAGGGTGGCGCTAGAGGTCGCCGGTCCAGTGACGTTCACGGGAGACCAGGCGGGAGGTGGAGAGGAGCTTGAAAGCTTTACCGTTCAACATAATGAACAACAAATTAGCTCAGGTAATCGAAAAAGTCAAAACGATAGAAAAAACACAAAAAAATACGCGGTTAAATTGCGGTTTATTCGGACAAAACCCTGAAAATACGCCAAGCGGCGCGTAAATTATATTAACCACTCATGACGCGACTGGGACACACCATGTCTCGCGTTCCGGCAAGTCAGCCACAGCACAGTTAAGCTTCATCGGCTCGTTCGGTGTATCATCACCGGCTGTCCACGTGATCATGCACTGTCCAATCGAGCCAAGACGCGCAGAACCGCCCGCTCGGTGATTTACCTGTGCTGTGCGAAAAATGATCAGGGATGCCAACAACCGTGATAGTTCGCGTAGGGGCATGGCCTCATCGTATCAACAGGACGCGCGTCACAGCTGCCGATACCCAAGCTACTGGTCCCCGCGAGGGAGCAGTAGGCGTTGCAGCCGCCTCTTGAACACAGACTGACCTTGGAACGGATTCGAACATCGTGAAACACGCCAAGCCCTTCGCCCTGCTGACCGTCGCCCTGGCCCTGACTGGCTGCGCCAGCAGCACGCCACCGGCCAAACCAACACCGCTGGACTGGAACATGCCCGGCATGCAGCTCGGCGGCGACCGCGGCCTGCCGCTGCACGTCGACACTCCCTGCCGCAAGCGCGGCTGCGACAACGACAAGCTGTTCTTCAACCCCGGCAAGACCGAACCAAGCGTCACCACCATCCACCGCGGCTGGTAGGAAAATTCTCCTTTCACCTCGGTGACTTAGGGCGTTACGCATTGATTGCAAGAAGTGGTTTACAGCCGCGAATCCATAGCTATAATGACGCCCCTGTGCCGGTATAGCTCAGATGGTAGAGCAACTGACTTGTAATCAGTAGGTCCCGGGTTCGATTCCTGGTGCCGGCACCATTCAAATCAATGGTTTACGTGCAGTACCTCATGCCCATTCGAGGCTGCACGTACCAGCGCACGTACCAAGAGGTGTGAGCAAGCGCAGATCTGCGTGTCACCCTCGACCAGCCTCCCCCTAAGGGCGACCGCCGTTTGATGTTGACCCATCGGAAAAAGGTTAGGTCGGTTAGTTTTCTAGCGAGCAGGCTGCATCCCTCTCCGCTTCTGGCTTCTAGAAGACCTCTTAAAGTTAGGTTTTGGTTAATTATTGGTAATTTTCTAACCTTTACCTATAGTCAGTTTCTGAAAAATAAAATCCTTTAAAATCAGGCACTTGAGATTCCCTAACCTCATACCTAACCATTCCTAACCATCAAAAGTTAGCGACCGAGCCCAGTAAATCCGGGCCCTTGAGATCCCCAAACCCCCTTCACAAGAAAACTTACCTTTTTCCCATGGCTCCCCCGGATTCAGAGAGTCCAGCTCCCCCTTCGCCACAGAAAAGCCCGCCCCCGCAGGGATTCGCAGAACACTCACACACCTCATCCCCTATCGAAGCCCAACCACTGGGCGGGCTGGCCCTGGCTGCAGGGGCGCAGAAATTCCGACACGTTTAGCCCGCAGGCGTGGCGGGGGGACGAGGGCGCGCGCCGGGGTCAGAGCAGCGCGAATGCACAGGATGGTGTCCAGAAGGAATCGGCGTTATCGTTCGTGGCGGCGGCGCGGGGCCGCCTCAAGGAGGAACAACGATGCAGCGTGACCCAGAGCTGATCCGACTGCTGATGCTGAAGCTGGAAGGTTTGGAAAAGCCAGCAACCGCTATTGCCATGGTCAGCTACAAAGACAACCTGGCCATACCGGGCTATAACGACGACGCTGTCTATTACCACGTCGATCAGATTCTTCAGAGCGGTTGGATCGACATGGCAGGCGGCCGCGGAATGAACCCATCAGGGCATTTCAGCTTCCGTGCGCTGACCCCAAGAGGGCATGATTTCATTGACTCAGTTCGAGACGACGCGGTCTGGGCTTTGACAAAGAAAGGCGCTACAGCCGCAGGCGGCTTCACCATGGATACGCTGGCAGCGCTTGGTAAAGGGTTCATTAGAAAGCAGATATCGAAGCTCACTGACATCGAGCTTGGATAACAAAAAGCCGCCTCGATGGGCGGCTTTTCTGTTTCAGGTGCCTCAGTTGGCGTTACCTGCCGGCACCTCATATGGACTGAATCGGATTACCTCTTCCCCCAGCCATTCGTTGATCTGCAGCAGCCTGGCCTGTTCGGGCTCCAGCTCGTTCATCGCCCACACCTGGGTAGCGTCACGCACCGAACCGAATCCACCGGCGTTCTGAGGTACTACGCCCATCAGTTGCGGCGGAATCCGCAGCATGGCCAGCTGGTCGTCGCGGCTGATGTTCTTGATCGCTCCGAAGTCATCCTTTGCCGCCACCTCGCTGATCGGGATCAGCTGGATGCCGTCCTTCTTGCCGTTGGGCGCGTACATGAACAGGTTGCGGAAGTTGCCCGGCCCCTTGCTGCTCTTCATGGCCTTGCGCAGATCGTCGACAAAGGTCTCGTTCTGGGCGGCATCGGTCATGTACAGGATGAAGCCCGCGTGGCTTCCGTTCTGGTAATACTTGCGGCGGAACAGTGTGGCCGACTCGTTGAGCAGAGCGGCCTGCAGCGCCGGCAGCCACTCCGGGAGCCCGTACACTTCCTGGTTGATATCGGCCACACGCAGGTGGCAGATGCTCCCCGCGCGGAACTCGAACTCATCCCGCCAGCCGCGCACCTGGTAGTAGGTCTCCAGATCGGAGCCGCGGCGCATGTACTTCGCGAGGCACGGCCGAAGCCCGAGAGTATCGCGCAGCATGTTGTCGCGCTTCTCCAGGTACAGGTTGCCCGACCATCCCAAGTCCATGACGATCTGCTCGAAGGCCTGGCGGCTGAGCAGCTTGTGGGGCTTGAATGTCCTGGCCAGGGCGTTGCGCTTGAAGATCAACCCCGACTGCAGGTAGACGCTGGCCTTCGAAGACCTGGCTAGGCCATCCAAGGAGACCGGCGGCTCGTACCAGCGGCCATTGTTGTAGCACTCCAGGTAGTCCAGAATCTCCCGACCGTCCAGGACCGGTACCGGATCGCCGAACGTGAATGCCTCGGCTCGGGCGCCTGGGCTGGCAAGCAGCTCCCCGGCGGGCGCCGGGCCTGCGCCGGCCTGATCGTTGTTGCCCATCAGTAGATCTCCATGATGCGGGTATTGGTTGCGGTCTGGCCTTCAAGCGGCTCGTTATGCAGCGCGTGGAAAAGCGCCCAGGCCAAGTCAGCGTGGCCGGTGGATTCGTTTCGGCCTGCGACGAAGGTGAACTGTCGGCCACCAGGGGTGACGGTCTTGCGGATAGCCATAAGGGATTGGGCGATGTCGATAGCACCGGCATCGAACTCCAGCCGGCCCTTGCTGATGACATCCCAGGCTTTCATGACCAGGCGTGTCTTGACCTCGGGGTTGTAGGAGAAGGTGCGCACCGCGGGGAAGAAGTTGCGCACCAGCTGGGCCACGGCGCTGCCGAGGCCTGTGGTGTCGATGCCGATGTACTGCACGTTGTAGCGCCTAGTGATCTGGCGAATCGTCTCGGCCTGCGAGTTGAAGTCCATGCCGCGGAACTGGTGCTTTTCCAGGACGAAGAATTTACCGCCCGGTACCAGCGGCGGCGCGACCACCACCAGACCGGCCGAGTCTCCGGTTTCCGCCGGGTCATATCCCACCCATACCGGGCGCTCTCCGTATGGCCTGGCAGCGAATGGGCTGTAACCCTCCCAGTCCCAGCTTTCAACCATGCATGGCTGCAGCATGGCCAAGGGGAAAATGCTCGCGCCATCGTCCACAAACTGGCACATCAGCAAGTTCTGGAACGCGGCAGCGTCGTACTCCAGCTTCAGCTCGTCCAGGTCGAACAGGTCGCAGCCCCTGGCCTCGGCATCCATGATGGTGACGATCTGGCGCCAGATTTTGTCTTCGCAGAGCCGACCCTGCTGCAGCGCCTCGTGGGTGACATCCAGCTCGATGTGCTGGGCAGTCGGCTTGCCCTTGTTGATCCGCTCACCGGTCCACCAGGTGTACGCCGGGTGGGCCATGCTGCTGGGCGTCGAGAAATAGGTCTTGCGCCATTTCTTGTGCAAGGCCATGCCAGAGGCGACCTTGTTGATTTCAGCGAAGCCGTGCACCCAGAAGAATTCGTCGAAGTAGAAGTTGCCGGATCGGCCCTGCGCCGTTCTGAAGTTGGTACCAAGGAAGTGCAGCTCGGCGTTGTTCCAGAGCACGATGGGGTCACCAGTCAGCTTGATGCCCAGTACCTCATTGAGGAACGCCTGCATGTAGGTCTTGAACTGGTGCGCCTGGGCCTTGCTGGCCGACAGGAAAATCTGGTTGCGTCCCGTGGTAATCGCGTCGATCAGCGCCTCGCGGGCGAAGTAGAACGTCGCTCCGATCTGCCGGCTCTTGAGGATCATCCGGGTGCGCTGGTTGCCGGCGCGGTACCAGTCGAGCTGATAGTCGAAGCAGCTGTCCCGGAAGGCGTCGACCAGCTTCTCGATCTGCTCCTCGTCCAGCTCGTTGCGCTTGGGCTGCTTCTTCGGCCCCTCATTGCGTTTGGCAATGTTCGGGTTCAAATCGCCTTCGGTACCACCGCCCTGGTACCGCTGGATGCGGGCTTGACGCTCCAGCTGGCGATGCAGGAGATCGATCTCCTTGAAGTCGCCGCTGGTCTTCCCGTCCTTGAGGATCAGCTGGACGAGACGCGCCTCTAGCGCCCCGCCGATCCGCTCGACGTTGTCGGCCCGATCCCAGTCATCACGGGCTTTCCAGCTGTGGACGGTCTTCTCTTTCTCGCCCAGGTAGTCGGCAATATCGGTGATGCGCCAACCCGTCCAGTACATGAACTTAGCTTGGCGGCGGGGATCGGTCGTGGGTTGGGCGGTAGTGTTCATGGCGCCGATGCTGCCGCTCGCGCGCGCGTTCACCCACTGGCGTGCCCTGTAGCCATAAGGCCTACAAGTCCAGCGCGTTGCCGTGGGTCACCCGGCTGCGGACCATGCCCCTCATCGCAAGGCACATCGCCACCGCACCGAGGACTGCCCACATGGCCGCAAGCACCGCCCCCGTCAAGAACTACCGATCCGACTGGTTCCGCATCTTCGTAGAGGGTGCCACTACTGACGGGCGCACCATCGAGCGCTCCTGGATCGAGCAGATGGCCGCCACCTACGACCGCAAGACCTACGGCGCCCGCCTCAACTGCGAGCACATCCGCGGCCTGGGACCAGACACCTTATTCGGCTCGTTCGGCGATGTTCTGGCACTGAAGGCCGAAGAGGTCGAGATCAACGGCGAGAAGAAGCTCGGCCTGTATGCGCAGATCGAGCCGACCGCCAGCCTGATCGAGCTGAACAAGAAGGGCCAGAAGATCTACACCTCCGCAGAGGTACGCCCGAATTTCGCCGAGACGGGCAAGGCTTACCTGGTCGGCCTGGCGGTCACCGATAGCCCGGCCAGCCTGGGTACCGAGGCCCTCAAGTTCAGTTCGCAGAGCGGTCTGGCCGCTCGCAAGCAGCACCAGGACAACCTGTTCAGCGCCGCTGAGGAGGTCACCTTCAAATTCGAGGAGGTCGTCGAGACCCCGAACATGTTCGCCGCGTTACGCGACAAAGTCGGCGAGCTCCTCGGCAAGAGCAAGGACAAGGAAGGCAAGGACGCCGCCAACTTCAGCGCCCTGGGCGAAATGATCGAGCAGATCGCCACCCATGGTGCCGAGCAGGCCGAAGCCTTCAGCGCAGAGAAAGATGCCCGCGAGAAGCTCCAGGCCGCCCACGACAAGCTGTCCACCGACTTCAACGAGCTGGTCAAGCGCCTGGGCGAAACCGAAGACCACTCCCAGACGAAACGCCCACCAGTGACCGGTGGCGACGGGCAAATCCAGGCTGATTACTGATCCCCGTAGCCCCATAGACCACCAGTTCGGAGAATCACCATGCAGAAAGCAACCCGGATCGCCTTCAACGGCTACCTGGCCAACCAGGCCAAGATCAACGATGTCGAGTCAGTCACCGAGACCTACACCGTTGCACCAAACCCCGCGCAGAAGCTGGAAACCGCGATCCAGGAGTCGAGCGAGTTCCTGAAAAAGATCAACATCATCGGCGTCGATGAAGCTGAGGGCGAAGCCATCTTGCTGGGCGTAAACGGCCCGATCGCGAGCCGCACTGCCACCGGCGGCGGAAAGCGTCGCCAGGCACGCGACGTTACCGGCCTCACTGCCGACACCTACGCCTGCAAGAAGACCAACTTCGATACCGCCTTACCTTATGCGCGCCTCGATGCCTGGGCCAAATTCAAGGATTTCCAAACTCGACTGTCTGGGTCGATTGCCGAGCGCCAGGGCCTGGATCGCATCATGATCGGGTTCAACGGTGTAAGCGCGGAAGTCGATACTGACCTGGCGGCCAACCCGCTCCTGCAGGACGTCAACATTGGTTGGCTGCAGAAGATGCGCGACCGTGCGCCGGAGCGTGTCATCGACGAGGGCAAGGTCGCTGGCAAGGTGACCGTGGGCGCGACCGGCGACTACAAAACCCTGGATGCTCTGGTGTTCGACGCCATTGAGCTGCTCGACCCGTGGCACCGCAAGCGCTCTGACCTGGTCGTAATCGTTGACCCTGCCCTGCTGCACGAGAAGCAGCTCAAGGCACTGGAACGGGGCGCAGACTCCAACCAGGAGGCCAACGCGGCGGACGACATCATCGCCAAGACGCGTCTGGGCGGTAAGCCGATCGAGTATGACGCGCCGTTCTTCATCGAGGGTGGGGTGTGGGTCGGTCCGCTGTCCAACCTGTCCATCTACTACCAGAACGAAAAGCGCCGTCGCCACCTGCGTGATGAGCCGGACGCCGACCAAGTCGCCGACTACCAGTCGTCGAACGAGGCCTATGTCGTGGAAGACTTCGGCGCCTGCGCGCTGGTCGAGAACATCGAGAAGGTTTAAGCCATGACCCAGACCCTCGCCCAACGGACCCGGCTGCGCAAGCTGGCAGCGAAGGACGCAGCCAGCGTATCTCCGCCCGCGCTCATGGACGGCCTGACTAGCTATGAGCTGATGCTCGCGAAGTTGCAGCAGGATCAGCTACGCCTCAAGCAAGTCCAGTCGCAGAAGGCCAAAGCCAAGCTCAAGGAAGTGCTTTTGCCGGATTACGTGCCATACGTGGACGGCATTCTCGAAGCTGGTAACGGAAGTCAAGACGACGTGCTGATGACGGTCATGATCTGGCGCTTGGACGCAGCCGATTACCTGGGTGGCCTCGACATCGCCGAGTACGTCCTGAAGCACGGCATGGTCACGCCGGATCGCTTCAACCGCACCACCGGTTGCCTGATTGCGGAAGAAGTGGCCACCTCGGCCCTCATCGCCCAGAAGTCCGGTAGCAGCTTTTCGCGTGATGTCCTGACCCGCACCGCGGAGCTGACCAAGGACTCGGACATGCCAGACGAGGCGCGGGCCAAGCTCAAGTTGGCACTTGGACGAGCAACTCTGGAAGGCCTGGACGAGAACAACCCCGGCCAGCCGGATGATCTCCAGACTGGTGCTGACCTGCTCAAGGAAGCCATCGCGCTGCACAGCACCTGCGGCGGCAAGAAAGACCTGGAGCGCGCCGAGCGCCTCCTCAAGAAACTCGCCGGCCCTGCCGGCTAACCGAGCGTCCCACGCAACCCGGCGGCTCGGGACGGATCAGCGGCCATTGGCTCAGCTGTGAAGCCCCGACCACCGCCGACCTTTCCAGAGCACGCGATCATGAGCGGATTCGTAGCCGGCGGCCCGACTTCGGGCGGCCAAGTCACCAGCGATGCCTTCTGGCCGTCGATTGACCTGGGCAAGCTGCGCGAAAGCCTGCGTATCGACTCCAGCGTCACCCCTGCCAGGCTGAAAACGGCTGTGATGGCCGCCATCATCGCGGTCAACAACGACCTGGCCGTCTGGCGCGAAGCCAAACAGGCCGGCGGGGCCAGGACACTGGCCGAAACCCCAAGCGAACTCATCGAGGGCGAATCCCAACTCGTCTACCTCTACCTACGCGCCGTCGAGTGCGCGGCCGGGGCCGAGGTTTGCGAGCGGTACCGCGGCTACGACACCACCGGCAGCGGCGACAAAAGTGCCGACGAAGACGCCCCGACCATTGATGACTACCGCCGGGACCAGCGCTGGGCGATCCGCGATCTGCTTGGCACATCGCGCACCACCGTGGAACTGCTGTGATGGCCGAACAACGGCGCACCCAGCAAAACGACACGGTCGATGCCCTGTGCTGGCGACACTACGGCCGCACGGCCGGCGTCGTTGAGCAGGTCCTGGACGCCAATCCCGGCCTGGCCGACCAGGGGCCGGTGCTCCCTGCCGGCCTGCTGGTCATCCTCCCCGAACTTCAAGCGGCAGCCCCTGATCGCCCGATGGTGCAGCTATGGGACTGACCGCTCACACCCAAACCCCACCAAGGAAGGCCCCGAATGCCTGACCGTCCCGAAACCTGGGCCTGGCTCGCAACCTGGCTCGAGCACAACTGGCCCGGCCTGTATGCCGGCGGCCTGGCCATCGTCATTGCCGCCCTACGGGTGATTTACGGCGGTGGCGGAATTCGCCGCATGGCCGTCGAGGCCCCGCTCTGCGGCGCCTTGGCACTGTCGGCCAGCCATGGACTGTCGCTGATCGGCATCCCGATCAGCGCCGCCCCGTTCTTCGGCGGCGTCATTGGCTTGCTGGGCGTCGAATTCACCCGCGCCACCGCGAAGAAGTTCTTCACACGCAAAGAGGGAACCGCATGACCGCTCTCCGACATGGCGACCGCTCCCAGGCGGTGCGCGATTTGCAACGCCGGCTCAACGAACGCGGTGCACAGCTGCTGACCGACGGCGCCTACGGTGACGCCACCGAAGCGGCGGTGCGGGCCTACCAGCTCAAGCAGGGACTGGTTTCGGACGGCGTGGCCGGGGCCAAGACACTGGCCAGCCTGGCGGGGGGCGACACCCAGAAGCTGCTCAAGCACGCGGACCTGGTGCAAGCCTCCCAACGCCTGGGGGTGCCGGTGGCCGCCGTCTACGCCCTCAACGAGGTCGAGTCCAAGGGCCGAGGCTTCCTGGACAACGGCAAGCCGGTGATCCTGTTCGAACGCCACATCATGTACCGGCAGTTGCAAATCGCACGGGCCGAAGGCGCCAACGTGGCCCAGCTGCAGCAGCGCGCCAAGCAACTGGCCGTTGAGTACCCCGCCCTGGTAAACCCGAAGTCTGGTGGCTACATCGGTGGCACCGCCGAACACCAGCGGCTGGCCGGCGCCCGTCAGATCGACGATGCCGCAGCGCTTGAATCAGCGTCCTGGGGTGCCTTCCAGGTGATGGGCTACCACTGGAAACGGCTCGGCTACGCCAGCGTTCACGATTTCGTTGAGTGCATGCGCCGCAGTGAAGCGGAACACCTGGAAGCCTTCATCCGTTACATCGAGGGCGATGTAACGCTGCACAAGGCCCTGAAAGCCTTGAAGTGGGCCAAGGTCGCGGAGCTGTACAACGGCGCCGACTACAAGCGAAACCTGTACGACGTGAAACTTGAGCGCGCCTTCGAGCTGCACCAAGACCGCGCGATGGTGCCAGCATGACAGTCGGCCGGCCGCTGGGCCTTGAAATCAGCCCCCGGATGACGGGCAAAACCACCCGCCTTATCGCCAAGGCAAAGGAGCACCTTGCGAAGGGCGACCTGGTGCGCGTCGTCTGCAGTAGCGGGCATCAGGACTACTTCAGTAAGCAAATCCCAGGTGCGTTGGTGCGGAGCCACCGCCAGCAGTTCCCTGCCAACCTCGATCCAGAGGAAGGAGTGTGGTTCTACGACGAGTTCGAATGGCTGGCCAACGCACAACATCGAGCAAACGCCTACTACTACTCATCGCCTCGCTTCACCCGCAAGATCGGCTGTGACGCAGGCTCGGATCTGCTGCTTCAGTTGCTCTACGCGAACGAAGGCCGCTTCGAGCGCCACTACTGGTGCGCGGATATGAGCGAATGCCTAGAAGAGGCCCGCCTGAGCTACGCGCCAGACGAGTTCCGCCGCCTGTTCCTCGGGGAGTTTTTCGAGTGATGGGGTTTCGCGGCTGGCTCCTGGCTGCTTCGGCGTCAGCCGGTATTGCTGTTATTTGCTGGGGCTGGTGGCGGGCGAACGATTTGAAAATCGAACGCCTGGTGCAAGACCTTGCCGCAGCCCAGGCTGACGCCCGCAATAACCTGGCCACGGCCAACACAATGAAATCCACCCTGGAGCGCGAACGCGAAGACCAGGCCAAGCTGCGGCAGCTCCAGGGCGAGCTGCGCGCGGGCTTGGCCAGCCGCGAGCGCCTGATCGAGGCCTTGACCCATGAGAACGAAGAACTACGGAACTGGGCTGATCAGCCTCTCCCTGACCCTGCTCGCCGGCTGCGGGAGCGTCCCGCCATCACCGGCGCCGCTGCTTACCGTCAGTGGCTGTCCGGTGGTGGTCCCGTGCCAGCTGCCAGCGACGGCGCCGTCCAAGAACGGCCAGTTGCTCAGTGACCAGGAGCGCACCGAACTGGCCTGGGCCGAGTGCGCCGCCCAGGTCGACCTTGTCTACCAGCACCAGGTGAGCCATGAACAAGCCCGATAGCCTGCGTGCTCATCTGCTGCAGGCCGTTCCCGACCTGCAGGAAGACCGGCTTCTGATGTTCATCGACGAGGGCAAAGTCCGATGCACCGGGGCCGAAAGCTTGTCATTCGAGTACGGTTACAACCTGCAAATCATCCTGACCGACTACGCCGGGCACCCCGATGCCGTCATGGTGCCGTTGCTGGGCTGGCTCAAGGTCCACCAGTCGGAGCTGCTGCACAACCTGGACAAGTCGAAGGAAGGCGTGAAATTCGAGGCCGATATCCTGGACCGCACCAAAGTAGACCTCAGCATCACACTGCCACTGACCGAACGGGTCATCGTCGGCACCGACGGCCAGGGCGGCACGACGATCCAGCATGCCGGCGAACCTCAGCCGGCCGAGTGGTCAAGCATGGAAGAGTGGGTCGTCCAGAATGGCTGACCTTGAAGCCCTGGATGACTGGGCGGCGCCGCTACTGCAGCACCTGGAGCCGGCCGGCCGTGCCAAACTCGCCAAGGAGCTGGCCAAGCAGCTGCGCAGGAGCCAGCAGCAGCGCATCGCCGGCCAGCGCAACCCGGACGGCAGCCCGTTCACTCCGCGCCGGCCGCCCAAGCTGCGCGAGAAGCAGGGCCGAGTGAAACGCAAGGCGAAGATGTTCCAGAAGATGCGCACCGCCACCTACCTCAAAGCCAAGGGCGATGCCAGGGGCGTTACTGTGGGGTTCTCCGGCCGGATCGCGAAGATCGCCCGCGTGCACCAGTACGGTTTGCGCGACCGGATCGCGCCACGAGGCCCCATGGCCCACTACGAAAAGCGGGAACTGCTGGGGTTCACTCCCGCTGACCAGGACCTGCTCAAGGACCTGATTCTCGCCCACCTCAAGCTGTAAAAGCGCCTGCTACAAGCAGCCCAGGCTGCACACGCGCACGCGTGGCGCGACCATCGCCGGCATGAACTCCATCGCCGAACTCAACCGCCTGCTGGAAAACCTGATCCGCTTCGGCACCGTTGCCGCAGTGCAGCTAGCGCCGCCCCGCGTTCAAGTCCAGACCGGTGGCCTCAAGACCACTTGGATTCCCTGGCTTGCCTGGCGTGCCGGCAAGGACCAGGAGTGGGACCCGCCTACCGAGGGCGAGCAGGTGCTACTGCTCTCTCCCAGCGGCCAGCTGGCCAACGCCGTAGCAGTCACAGGCATTTTCAGCGATGCGGTACCGGCCAACGGCGACCGTGCCGGGCTCCACCGCAGGACCTACGCCGACGGTGCCGTGATCGAGTACGACAGCGTGGCGCACCACCTGGCGGCGGTTCTGCCGGATGGCGGCACCACCGAGCTCACCAGCAAGGGCGGCATCCGCATCGTTGGCGATATCACCCACGAGGGTAACTACACCCAGACCGGCGACCAGAATGTCACGGGCACCGTAACCGTCTCGGTCGATGTCGTGGCCGATGGCATCAGCCTGGTCAAGCATCTGCACGGCGGCGTGATGCCTGGCCCGAGCAAAACGGGCGTACCGGAGGCCACATGAACAGATTCACCGGCCGGTCTATCTCCCGGCTCAACCACATCATCCAGTCGATCGGCGACATCCTGACCACCAGGATCGGCACCCGCGTCATGCGCCGCGAGTACGGCAGCCTGTTGCCTGACCTGGTCGACCACCCCGCGAACGAGGCAACCCGGCTACGTGCCTACGCCGCTACAGCCATGGCCCTGACCCAGTGGGAACCCCGTATCAGCGTGCACCGCATGCAGCTCCAGGACCTCACCTTGGCCGGCAACGCCACCATCGAAATCGAGTGCACGCTCGTCGACTCCAATGAGCCGCTGAGCCTCAGCGTGCCAATCCAGCTGGGGGGTAGCCTGTGAGCAACTTTGTTGCCATTGACCTGAGCCTGTTGCCCGCGCCGGCCGTGGTCGAGCAGATCGATTACGAGGCCATCCTGGAAGAGCGCAAGGCCTACGCCATCAGCCTCTGGCCCGCCGACGAACAAGCCGATATCGCTGCGCTCCTGGAACTGGAGTCGGAGCCACTGACGAAGCTGCTGCAAGAGAACGCCTACCGCGAAACAGTGCTGCGGCAGCGTGCCAACGAAGCGGCAGTAGCGAACATGCTGGCCTACGCCAAGGGTTCCGACCTGGACAACCTGGCGGCGAACTTCAACGTGTCGCGTCTGGTAATCCAGGCTGCCGACCCGAACGCTGTCCCTCCGGTACCACAGGTGCTGGAGAGTGACGAAAGCTTACGAGAGCGCGCCCAGATGGCCTGGGAAGGGCTGAGCACCGCCGGCCCGCGCAACAGCTACATCTTCCACGCCCGTTCCGCCGCAGGCCAAGTAGCTGATGCCACGGCCGAGAGCCCATCCCCGGCCGAGGTGGTGGTCACGGTTCAGGCCTTGGACGGTGACGGCACGGCCCCGGCTGGGCTGCTGGCCACGGTGAACACCTACCTGAGCGATGAAAACCGCCGGCCAGTTGCCGATCGCCTGACCGTGCAAGCTGCGGAAATCATCAACTACCAGGTAACCGCAGAGCTGTTCATGGTCACCGCTGGCCCCGAGGGCGAACTCGCTTTGGCTGCGGCTGAGGCCAGCCTGATCGCGTTCACCACGCAACGGCGCCGCCTGGGCCTGGAGATCTCGGAGTCGATCATCCACGCCAAGCTCCATGTCGAGGGCGTGCGGAAGGTCGTGCTGCAAGGCTGGCAGGATGTGGTGGCCACCAAGGCCCAGGCCCCGTACTGCACCAAAATCAAGCTGTCGCTGGGGGTGGACTGATGGCCGAGCGCCTGCTTCCTGGTAACGCCAGCTCGCTCGAAGTACTGGCCGCCCAGGCGCTGGCGGAGATTCAGCGCGTGCCGATTCCATTGCGGCAGCTGATGAACCCTGCCACATGCCCAACAGCGCTGCTGCCCTACCTGGCCTGGACGTTCTCTGTGGACCGGTGGGACCCGAAATGGCCTGAAGCGGCAAAGCGCGCAGCCATCCAGGCCGCCTACTTCATCCACTCCCGCAAGGGCACGATCGGCGCCTTACGTCGCGTAGTGGAGCCGCTGGGCTATCTGATCGAGGTCAAGGAGTGGTGGGAGACGCTGCCACTTGGCGTACCTGGCACCTTCTCGCTCCGGGTCGGGGTCGACGATCAGGGGATCAGCGAAGAAACGTACCAGGAGCTCACCCGACTCATTGACGACGCCCGGCCAGTCAGCCGGCACCTGATCGGGCTGGACATCAGCCTAGAAACCCAAATTCCGGCCTACCAGGCGGTCGCTGTTCTCGATGGCGACGCTCTGGAAGTCTACCCGTGGGAGCCTGCAGACATTGAGGTAAGCGTGGGTGGCTTCGACGCCGTGACTGAACACACCATCGACCAACTGGACGTTTACCTCAATGGCTAACGCAAGCACGCAATTCGGCGGATTTTTGACCAATGTCGGGATAGCCCAGCAGGCCAACACGGCGGCGCTGGGCATTCCCTGGAACATCACCCACATGCTGATCGGCGATGCCGGCGGCGAACCGTCCGTGACCCCGGACCCAACCCCGAGCCCAGCCCAAACCGCCCTGGTACGCCAGGTGCACCGAGCGCAGTTGAACGCACTGTACCAGTCGCCCACTGACCCGGCCGTACTGGTTGCTGAGCTGGTATTGCCGCCTGAGACAGGTGGCTGGTGGATTCGGGAGCTGGCCCTGGAGGATGCCAACGGCAACTTCATCGCCGTGGCCAAACCGCCGCCCAGCTATAAGCCGCTGCTGGCCCAAGGGTCGGGGCGCACCCAGACCATTCGCATGCACGTCCTGTTCGGCAATACGGCGAACGTGTCGCTGAAGATCGACCCGAGCATCGTCCTGGCGACCCGCGATTACGTCGACACGGCGATTCTGTCGGCGCTGAACAAGCAGGATTTCAAACACTCGGTGCAGGTGGCCACCACGGCCGCTATCGCCCTGAACGGCCTGCAGACGGTCGACGGAGTGGCGCTGAGTGCCGGCGCGCGGGTGCTGGTCAGGAGCCAGGCAGCGGCCAAGGACAATGGTATCTATGTCGTGGCGGCCGGTGCCTGGGTCCGTGCGGACGATGGCGATGCGAGTAGCGAGGTCACTTCGGGACTGTTCGTACATGTCGAGCAGGGCGCGGTTGGTGGCGATACGGTGTGGCAACTGACGACCGATGCGCCGATCACCCTTGGTACGACGGGCCTGGTATTCGAGCAAATCGCTGGCCCATCCGGCGTCACAGCCGGAACTTACCGCTCGGTGACGGTGGACCGGAACGGGCGAGTGATGGCCGGTACCAATCCGGCCACGCTGGCGGCGGCTGGGATCACGGATGCTTATACCCAAGCGCAGGTCGATTCGGCGATCGCGATCGCTGTGAATAACCTGGACTACAAGAACTCAGTGCAGGTTGCGACCACGGCTGCAATTGCACTGAGCGCGTTGCAGACCGTTGACGGGGTGGCACTGAGCGCCGGTGCGCGGGTGCTGGTTAAAAACCAGGCCGCTGCCAAGGACAACGGTATCTATGTGGTGGCCGCAGGAGCCTGGGCCCGAGCGGTCGATGCGGATGCGAGTGTTGAGGTTACGCCTGGGCTGTTTGTGCATGTCGAGCAGGGCGCGGTGGGAGCCGACACGGTGTGGCAACTGACGACCAATGCACCGATCACCCTTGGTACGACGGGCCTGGTATTCGAGCAGATCGCTGGCCCATCCGGCGTCACAGCCGGGACTTACCGCTCGGTGACGGTGGATCGGAACGGGCGAGTGACGGCCGGTACCAACCCAGCCACGCTGGCAGCGGCAGGGATCACGGATGCTTACACCAAGCCCGAAGTCGACGCTCTTGTGGCAGCCGCAATTTCCAGCAAGAGGGTCAAGCAAGTCGCCCGGGTCACCAGCGCCGCACTTCAGGGAATTTCCGGCGCAACGGTGGGGCCGGTGGCCTTTAGCCCGCTGTCGACCACGTTTGAGGCGGATGGCGGCGTGTATGCGATTCGTGCGCGGTTGCAGTTTAACGTCAGCACTAGCGGCGCGGCGGGCAGTAACTATGTAAGTGTCACGCTGAAAAACGGCGCCACTGTGCTTGATACCTGGTCGCAAAACATCTCAGAGAACCTGTGGCGGGGCGAATCGGCTTTGCTCCGATACACAAACCCGATGTCAGGAACTGTGAACTTGACAGTCAACTTCTCGAAAACCAGCACAGCGGGCTCTGTTTTTGTCAACGGTGACCGCGACGACACCACCAGCAACGACAGCGGACAGGTTTCGCAACTGGAGATTATTCGCTTGGGAGACGCAGCATGAGGCGCTTTGGACGTTATGACCCTCTAGTCGAGGGGCCGCAGATGCTGCTGGCGATTATTGAAATGCCAGAATCTGAGTCGGCGGATGCAGAGTACGCTGGGCCGGAGGACGGTGAGGGGCTGCTGGATCTAGCCCAGCATCCCGATGTTGGCGCGTTGTCGTGGTATCACACAGCTGAGCAGCGTTTTCTGGGGGTTCGTCCCAGCTCGGCGCATGTCTGGAATGGGCAAAGCTGGGCGCTGGACGAAGTGCTTGGCCTTGAGGCCCGCGCTACTGCCGAGCGAACCTGGCGCGATGTTGAGCTGACCAATGCTGTATGGCTGCGCGACCGCCACCGCGATCAAGTGGAGATTGGCGGCAGCACTACGCTGACGGCTGAGCAATTCCAGGAACTGCTGGTTTATATGCAGGCTCTGCGCGACTGGCCGCAATGTGAAGCGTTCCCTGACAGTGCGCAGCGACCTGTGGCGCCAACCTGGGTCGCCGAACAAACCCTGTAGCGGGCATCCCTACAACCCAACCAGCTCGCCCCGGTCCCGCGCGCGCGGCAGCCTGTGCAGTGTCATTCACACACTGCGCAGGCAAACCATGGCCGACTACCTCCACGGCGTCCGGGTCATCGAACAATCCGATGGCACGCGCCCCATTCGCACCATCTCCACCGCCGTCATCGGCCTGGTCTGTACTGCAGACGACGCTGATGCCACTGTCTTCCCACTCGACACGCCGGTCCTGTTCGCCGGGGTGCAGTCCGTCGTCGGCAAAGCCGGTACCACCGGCACCCTGGCGAAATCCCTGCAGGCGATCGCCGATCAGGCCAAACCCTACGTCATCGTGGTTCGCGTCAAGGAAGGCGAAACCGAGGCCGAAACAACCAGCGCGCTGATCGGCACCACCACGGCCGAGGGCAAGTACACCGGCATGAAGGCCCTGCTGGCAGCCAAGTCGCGTGTCGGCATGGTCCCGCGCATCCTCGGCGTGCCAGGCCTGGACGCCTTGCCGGTGGCCACCGCCCTGGTATCGATCGCCAAGGACCTGCGCGGCTTCGCCTACGTCAGCGCCTGGAACTGCAAGACCAAGGAAGAGGTCACCGCCTATCGCGAGAACTTCGGCGCTCGCGAGGTCATGGTGATCTGGCCGGACTTCCTGAACTGGGACACTACCGCCAACGCCACCGCCACGGCGCCCGCTGTGGCCATCGCCCTGGGCATGCGCGCCAAGATCGACCAGGAGGTCGGCTGGCACAAAACCCTGTCCAACGTTGCGGTCAGCAACGTGACCGGCATCAGCGCCGACGTGTTCTGGGACCTGCAGAACCCCGCCACCGATGCCAACTACCTCAACAGCAACGAGGTGACCACCCTCATCAACGAGAACGGCTTCCGCTTCTGGGGCAGCCGCACCTGCAGCGACGATCCGCTCTTCGCCTTCGAGAACTACACACGTACCGCACAGGTCCTGGCCGACACCATGGCCGAGGCCCATATGTGGGCCGTCGACAAGCCGATGACCCCCACCCTGGTGAAGGACATCATGGAGGGCATCAATGCGAAGTTCCGCGAACTGGTGCGCTCTGGCTACCTGATCGGCGGCGGCTGCTGGTACGACGAGGACCTCAACAGCAAGGAGACCCTCTACGCCGGCCAGCTCAAGCTCAGTTACGACTACACGCCTGTGCCGCCTCTGGAGGACCTCACCTTCATCCAGAAAATCACTGACAGCTACCTGATGGAATTCGCTGCCAGCGTCAACGCCTAACCGGAGATCGCGCCCATGGCACTGCCAAGCAAACTCAAGAATATGACCCTGTTCAACGACGCCAACAGCTACGTTGGCAAGGTGAAGAGCGTCACCCTCCCACCCCTCGGCCGCAAGATGGAGGCCTTTCGCGGCGGCGGCATGAACGGCCCGGTGAAGGCCGACCTGGGCTTCTCCGACGACGGTATCCAGTTCGAATGGAAAACCGGTGGCCTGGACCTCATCTCGCTGCGCCAATTCGGCGCCACCAGCGCCACGGCCTTCGGTCTGCGCTTCAGCGGCGCTTACCAGCGTGACGACACGGGCGAAGTGACCAGCGTGCAGATCGTGGTGCGCGGCCGCCACGAAACCATCGACCTGGGCGAAGCCACCCCGGGCGAGGACACCGAGCACACCATCACCACCACCTGCAGCTACTACCGCCTCACCGTCGACAACCGGGACGTCATCGAGATCGATCTCCTGAACTTCATCGAGAAGGTCGACGGCGTCGACATGCTCGCAGCCCAACGCCGTGCGATCGGCCTGTAATCACCTGGAGTCCCCATGGAACAGAACATCCAAACCACCGACACCAACCTGACCAGTGACGTCGTTGCGCTGCCTGCAGCCCCACAGCTCAAGGACAATGAGGTCCTGCTCGATGAACCGCTGCGCCGCGGTGATCAGCATCTGACCGTCGTCTCGCTGCGCAAGCCATCCTCCGGCGAGCTGCGCGGCATCCAGCTGGCTGACCTGCTGCAGATGGACGTGTCCTCGCTGATCAAGCTGCTGCCGCGTATCAGTGAGCTGCTCGAGCACGAGGTCCGCGCCCTGGACCCAGCCGACCTGGTCGCAATCGGCGTGAAGGTCACCGGTTTTTTGCTGCAGAAGCGGACCAGGACGGACGCATCCCTGGTTGCGTAGAAGACGCCATGGCCGACCTGGCCGTGGTTTTCCACTGGACGCCAGCCGAGATGGACCGGCTGAGCGTCCAGGAGCTGATGGAATGGCGTGAGCGCGCCAGGGTTAGGAGTAGTAGCAATGGCAAATGATCTGCAGCTCAAGGTTGTCCTGGACGCCGTGAACAAGGCCACCGCGCCGCTGCGCCAGATCACCCAGGGCGGACAGGACACCGCCCGCGCGCTCAAGGAAACACGCGAACGCTTAAAGGAACTGAGCGCACAGCAGAAGGACGTGAGCGCCTGGCGTCAACAGCACGCCCAGGCACGCGAAACAGCCCAGGCCCTGGACGCGGCACGGGCGAAGGTCAAGGAAATGGGCCGGGCGATGTCTGCCACCGATGCCCCGACCAAGCAGATGACGGCCGAGTTTCAGGCAGCCATCAGGGCCACCAACGCCCTGAAGCAGCAGCAGAAGGACGAGCAGGAGGCGCTGCGTGGCCTCCAGCGCCGTCTTGGTGAGGCCGGCATCGACACGCGCAAGCTCAACCAGCACAACCAGGCCTTGCGCCAAGAAATGGCGCAGACCAACCACACCATCGAGCAGCAAGAGGCCAAGCTCAAGCAGCTGGCGGCCACCCAGCGCAAGGCCGCCCAGGCCAAGGCACGCTTGGAAAAGGTGCAGGGCCGCGCGGGCGCGATGGCCGGCGCCGGGGCCGCAGGGATTGCGGGCGGTGTGGGTGCCGGTGTGGCCGGCGCTGCCCTGATCGCGCCGCAGCTGGAGGTTGGCCACCAGGGATCACTGATCGCAGCCCAGTCGGGCGAGTCCCCCGAGCGGTCCGCGCAGTACTCGAACATGATCCGCAACATCCGATCGGACGGCCAAAGCACCGACATTGCCGCGATCGGCGAGGCCGTGGCCGCGGCTAAGAGCACCCTTGGCGCCCTGGGCAGCGTGGGCGACAAGGAGCTGGACAGCGCCGCGCGGAAGGCTCTCGACCTGTCGCAGATCATGGGCATCGACGTGGCCGAGAGCATCCAGATGGTTGGCATCCTGATGAAGAACGGCCTGGCCAGCAGCAGCGAGGAAGCTTTCGACCTGGTCGCCGCCGGCATGCAGAAGGTTTCGACACAGATGCGCGGCGAGATCCCGGAAATCCTGCATGAGTACTCCACGCACTTCCGTGGGATGGGCTTCAGCGGCCAGGAGGCAATGAGCCTGCTGGTAAACATGGCGAAGCAGGGAAAGTTCGCCCTGGACAAGACCGGCGACGCCATCAAGGAATTTTCCATTCGCGGCTCGGACATGTCGAAGTCCAGCACGCAGGCCTACGCCTCAATCGGCCTCAACGCCACGAAGATGTCCTCCGCAATCGCCAAGGGAGGCAAAGACGCCCGCAAAGCCCTGACCACCACCGCCAACGCGCTGCTGCGCATCAAGGACCCGGCAGAACGTGCGAACGCGGCCATTGCCCTGTTCGGCACGCCGGTTGAGGACCTGGCCGTCGACCAGATCCCCGACTTCCTGAAGGCGCTGGCCGGCGGTACCGCGAGCCTGGGGGAAATTGGCGGGGCTGCGGACAAGATGGGCAAGACCTTCCGGGATAACCTGGGCGGCGACCTGGACAAGCTCACCGGCACCTGGTCGGCGCTCATCGGCTCACTGGTCGACGGCCAGAATGGACCGCTGCGCGAGCTGGTGCAGACCGTCACCGAGGTCGTCGGCGCGGCCAAGACCTGGATCGAAGCCAATCCAGAGCTGGCTTCTGGTATCGCCAAGGGGGCGGCAATCGTCGCGGTCCTGGTCGCCGGTATGGGCGCGCTCACTGTGGCCATGGCCAGCGTGCTGGGCCCATTCGCCCTGGCGCAGTACGGTATGGCCATGTTCGCCGTGAAAGGCTCGACGATGCTGCCGGTGATCGGTCGGCTCATCAGCGTGCTGTCTGGCGGGCTGATGAGCGCACTTCGCTTGGTCTCGGCCGCCATGTGGACCTTGGCCGCCAACCCTGTGGTCCTCGCGATCGCGGCCGTGGTCGCGGTGCTGGCCGGCGCCGCCTACCTCATCTATCGCAACTGGGACCAGGTGAAGGCCTACTTCGCCAGTGCCTGGGAAGAGATCAAGGCAGGATTCAGCGGCGGCATCACCGGCATCCTCACCGTGCTGGCCAACTTCAGCCCCATCGGGCTGATCTACCAGGCCTTCTCGGCCGTGATGAACTACCTGGGCGTCGAGATGCCCGGCCGCTTCACGGAGTTCGGGGGAATGATCATTAACGGCCTGGTCAACGGCCTGATGTCGGGGTTGAGCCTGGTCAAGGACACGATCAGCGCCCTGGGCGACTCCACCATCGGCTGGTTCAAGGAAAAGCTGGGCATCCACAGCCCATCACGGGTATTTGCTGAACTCGGCGGCTTCACCACCGAAGGCCTGGCCATGGGCCTGGATGCCGGCGCCAAGCAGCCTCTGGATGCCGTAGCGCGCCTGGGGCAAGACCTGACCCAGGCCGGGCAGTTCAAGCTCAACGCCGCAGCTCCCACAGTCGGCGCGGCCCAGGGCATCGCGGTCGAGGCCGCATCAGCCGTTACCTTGGACAACAGGCCACCGATTGCCGCTGCTGCCGGCAGTACCAGCGATAGCCACGACGTGATCAATTTCTACATCCAGCCCCAACAAGGCATGGACCCACAGGCAATAGCCCGCGCTGTCAGCGCCGAGCTGGACCGCCGCGACCGCGAGAAGTCCGCTCGGCGGCGCAGCGCCCTTTCTGACCAGGAGTAACAGGACATGATGCTCGCCCTGGGCATGTTCATTTTCAGCGTGAACACCATCGCCTACCAGGAACTGCAGCGCCAAACCGATTGGAGATGGGCTAGCAGCAACCGCGTCGGCGCCCAGCCAGCGCAACAGTTCACCGGCCGAGGCGACGACAAGATCACCCTTCCCGGGGTGATCCTGCCGGAGCTGACCGGTACCGTGGTCAGCCTGGACGAACTGCGCGGCATGGCCAACACGGGCCGGGCATGGCCCATGGTCGACGGCACCGGCCGGATGCGTGGCCTGTACGTCATCGAGAGCCTGAGCGAAACGCAGTCCCTGTTCTTCACGGACGGCACCGCGCGCAGGATCGAATTCAGCCTTGCGCTCAAGCGGACCGACGCCGGCCGCATTGACCTGCAGGGCAGCACGGCCCAGCGCAACTCGCGAATCCTGCGGGAGGTGCTGTGACCGACGACGAACTGCGCGTAGTGGCGTTCATGCGTGACGCTCACGATGAACTCCGAGAGGAGTCCCGTCACCCTGTGCCGGCCTACCGGCTGACCGTTGACGGCAAGGACATGGCCAAGGCCATCAGCCCGCGCCTGATCAGCCTGCAGCTGACCGACAACCGTGGCCTGGAGGCCGACCAGCTGAGCCTGAGCCTGTCCGACCACGACGGGCTGCTGGCCATCCCCCCACGCGGCGCGGTGGTGAAGCTGTGGCTGGGCTGGAGCGACACCGGGCTGACCTACAAAGGCTCGTACACCGTCGACGAAACCGAGCACAGCGGATCGCCCGACATGCTCAACATCCGCGCCCGATCAGCGGACATGCGCAAGGGGCTTAAGACCAAGCGCGAGCGCAGCTGGAGCGGTACCACGCTCGGCCAGGTCCTGGGCGACATCGCCACCGCGAATGACCTGAAGACCAGTATTGCCGAAGCGGTCGCGGCCCGAGCGGTCAAACACCTGGACCAGGCCAACGAGTCCGACGCCAACATGCTCACCCGCCTTGGCGAACTGCATGACGCCGTGATCACCGTAAAGGCCGGCTGCCTGGTCTGCCTCCCAGCCGGCGGAGGCAAAACGCCCAGCGGGGCCGCCCTGCCCCATGTAACGCTGACCAGACGCGACGGTGACGGCCACCGCTTCCTCCAGGCCGACCGCGATAGCTATGACGCGGTGAAAGCCTACTACTACGACGTGGGCAGCACGAAAAAGCAGGAAGCAATCGCCGGCGGCGGCGAGAAGGTCAAGGATTTGCGGCACACATACAGCGACCGGGATTCAGCCTTGCGGGCCGCCCGATCGGAGCTGAACCGCCTGCAACGCGGCAGTGCCACGCTCAGCTACAACCTGGCCAAGGGCCGGGCCGACTTGATCCCGGAGCTGACGTACAGTCTTCAAGGGGTCAAGAGCGAGATCGACGCAATCGTCTGGTACGGCGGCAACGTGCAGCACAGCCTCACCGCGGACGCCGGATTCACCTCCAGCCTGGAGCTGGAGAGCAAGCTGCCAGAGGACAACGTCGATTCGTTGTACGAGGAGCCGAAGGATGGCGCTTACACCGGGGTGGTGGCGTTCTACAGAGACAAGGCGACGGGCAAGGAGACCTCGGTCGTGGCGGGCGAATCGACCAAGCCGAAACGCCTGAGGCGGGTCTATGACAACAAGGAGGCCGCGCAGAAGGCCGCCGATCGGGAGTGGAAGAAACTGCAGCAGAAAAAATCCTGAGCAAAAAGAAACCCGGCAAAGTTGCCGGGTTTCTTCTACCGCGCCTTACTCGGTTGACCGCAGAAGCGCCTCCATGATCCTGAGAACATCCTTCCTCCGCTGCTCGTCAAGATCGCGCAGCAGTTCAAGAAAGAGGCGTTCCAACTCGGTAAGGTTTTGCATGTCATTACTCCATTCCATGTGACAGGAGCGACATAAACCATGTCGCTCACTGCCCCAGGAGCAAAGACTAAACTCAACTTAGATTGGGGTAGCGAAGAACCATGTCCCGACTTGATCGCTTTGCTTAACGCTAAGCTTTACGTCGCCATACACTTCTGGCTTTCCTTCCAGCATGGACGGCAACTTTTTGAAAACCTCCTTGTAGTCTGCTTCGGGAGCAGCTGCAGCGAGCGCTGCGCTCGCCATCATCATGATCTCAAGCCCCGAGATTGGCTTACCGTCGCCAGCTCCTATCAGGGTAATTTCCTGGATCTCGCCGTTTGCCTTGGATACCGAACCAATCAACGAGGCATATGGACCAAGGTTAGCGTTGAATATGTCGTTTACTTCTCCAACCGTCACTGCCCCACCATCAACTCGATACGGCTTCTCGTATTTTTTTAGAATCGGGTTAATACGCTCGGCGTATTGCTTAGGCGTTACCCCGAGAGTCTTAACAACAACTTTCGCTACTGCTGGCTTCTGCGACTCAACCGAAGCAGATTTTTCACTGCCGCCAGTACAGGCTTTGACCGCAAAGACGACAATTACTAACAGGAGAACCAATCCCATTAGCTGTTGAGCGGCTGTCACCCCTGGGTTTGAAACACCGCAACTGGGGCAGGTTTTTGCCTTCGCATCAATTTGATGTTTGCAGGATTTGCAAGGCTTGAGCGCCATTTAAAGAACTTCCTTTTGTCATCCAATGAATGACCGCCCTGCCATGGGGCGGCCTACTACATCCTCTGGGGGGGCTTACCGATGTACTTCACCCCAAATTACTTCGACTGCGGCTTCGCGAACGCTCGTGCCGTTCGGCCCAAAATCGCTCTATCGCTCTCATCCATATCGCGCAGCAACTGTACGAATTCTGCCTCTGATGCAGTGATGCTGTCCGTTGGCTGCGGTAATCGGGCTCCGGTTACCACGTACAGAACGTCAACGCCCTTCTCCGCAACGGCTGCTAGGTAGGCTGCATCGGGGCTTCTGTCCCCTTTCTCGTAATTGAACTGCGAGGTTTTCGCGACGCCAGCGATGGCGGCGAAATCGGCCTGGTTGTAACCAAGACGAACACGCTCCTCTTTCAGCCTCTCGCCGATATTCAACAAAACGGAACTCCAATCCTTGACCATTCAACGAATGTTGAATAATCTGACCCTACGACCACACGAAACCACACGAAACGAGACTATGCCGAACACCTACCCCACCGAGCAAGCATGCCAAGAGGCCCGTGCTCGTATCGCACGACAAGGAATTTCAGCGAAGGAATGGGCCGAAAAGCATGGGCTCAATCCCTCTACCGTGTACGCCGTCCTCAACAGGCAAAAGAAGTGCCTTCGGGGCGAGTCACACCGCGCTGCAGTGCTGCTCGGCATCAAAGCAGGCGAAATCGAAAACTAGCCCCCCTGGCCCAAGGAAGACACCAGAACATGAAGACCCCCGTTCTAGAAACCCTGCGCCAGGTCGTGAGCGCCGTTGTGTGCGCATACCCTGGCGGCCGCGAGTGCGCAGCATCACGCCTGGGCCTCCAGCTCAAGCAATTCGACAATCGCGTGTACGAGAACGCCGGTAGCCGCCCGCTGAGCTATGAGCAGATCCACCAGCTTGAGCTCGACACCAAGACGACTCATCTGCCGGAGTTCATTGCCCGCATGTACGGCGGGATGTTCGTGCCGCTGTCGCAGCCGCAAGATCTGGACAACGTCGAGCTGTACACGCGCTCCCTCAAAACTGACGCCAAGCTTGGCCTGGTCGATCAGATCATTGCGAGTTCGATTGAGGACGGCGTGATCGAGCCCAAAGAGGCTATGGCCATCATCCAGGCCCTCACCCTTTACTTCGCGGCACGTACCGCCGAAGTCGCGGCAACCCTCCAGCTATACGGCAGGGAGCGCAGATAGTGAGCAGCACCTACAAGCTCGTTTGCGCCCACTGCGCAAGCCCAATGCGGATCCGCACCAGCGAAGGCACCCACATTTTTCTGCGCGTTGCGTACCTGCAGTGCAAGAACGAAGCCTGCGGCTGGTCGGTACGCGGCCAGTTCGAAATGACCCACGAAATGAGCCCGAGCGGCATGCCGAACCCCTCGGTTCGCTTGCCTGTAGCGAGCGTGGCCCAACGCCGAATGGCAATGAAGTCCCCCGACGCTCAACCCGATCTGCTGGACCAACTGGATGTGGAGGCTGTGACCGCATGAACGCAATCGCATCGATCTCGACCGTTGAAACCGACTACCGCGCTGCTATGCAGCAGGCGGCCGTGGCCTTCCTGTTCCGCCGGAATGGTCTGCACCTGACCGGCGACCATCAGGTCCTGGAGAACTGCCGGCATTACCTGGTCCAGTCGCTTGAGGTACCCGCGCACCTGGTGCAGCGGATCGCCGAGCTGGCCGTCGCCGAGTTCGAGAGCAAGACCACCAAGCGCCTGCAACTGGTGGGCGTGTGCGTCACCAGCGGGATATTCCGCCCCCGACTGGTCCTGCTGGACACCATTACACAGCACCGCTACCAGGTGCCGGCCCGCTACCTGCCGCGCCGCATGCTGCAACACCGCGACACCTTCAAGTAACCCGATTCAACCCCTACCCGATGCCCCGTTCCGCGTGGGTAAGGGGAAACTGCATTCCACTGGTGGCCGAAATGAGCAACATCACCATTCAAATCACGCTCGACGAGCAACAGGCAAAGCAGTACCAGCTGTGGCTTGCCGGGCAATTTGCCCTCGAAATGTCCGGAGTCTGGTACTCCGACCGCTACCGGAACGTGCCGACCGGCGAGCGCGGCCGCAAGGTTCTACAGGACGTTCCCCACCTGCGCGGCATCTGCCGGACGCGCAAAGCGCTTGAGGATTTGCTGGGCCCTGTGCAAGTGGAGCGCCCGCAGTGACTCCACAGACTATGGAACACCAACTGCGCGCCGACGTCCTGCAGCGGCTGGAGAGCGACTACGGTTTGCAGCACATGTCGGGCACCGAGTACATGCGCAAGGGCACCTGCCCCCAGTGCAGCCAGCGCCGCCTATTCTCGCGGCACGACAACCCCTGGTTCATCCGCTGCGGCCGCGAGGAAAAGTGCCGCTACATGGCCCCAGTCAAGGAGCTGTACCCGGACCTTTTCGACGACTGGAGCAAGCGCGCACCGGCAACAGAAAAGGAGCCGGCCGCCAGTGCCATCGCGTACCTCACGTTTGCCCGTGGCTTTCGCCTTGAACTGATCAAGGGCTGGTACACACAGGAGAACTACTTTGATCGGGAGCTGGGCATCGGGTCCGCAACGGTCCGTTTCCCGCTTGAGCGCGGTGGTTACTGGGAGCGCCTGATTGACCAGCCTGCGCGGTTCGGTAAGAAGAAGGCACGCTTCCAACCAGGCCAGAGCTACAAGGGCTATTGGTGGTGCCCGCCTTGCCTCGACCTGCAGGAGGTCAAGGAACTGTGGATCGTTGAGGGCATCTTCGACGCCATCGCCCTTCTGCATAACGGCATCGCAGCCGTGGCCGCCCTGTCATCGAATGCTTATCCCGAGGAATCGCTCAAGGCCCTGATCACCACTTGCGAAGGCAAGACCCCCAAGCTGATCTGGGCGCTGGATAACGAGCCAGGCGCGCATAAGTACACCAAGGCATGGGTGAAGCAAGCCCGCGCCCTCGGCTTTACCTGCGAAGCGGCACAGATCCCCCAGCCTGATGCCCGCAAAGTCGACTGGAACGACCTTCACCAGCGCTGGGCCTTCATCGATGACGACGAAGCCCGGGCAGAGCGCATCAAGACCGAACTGGACGAGGCCAAGCACCACGGGGCGCTGCTCATCGCAGAGAGCGCCGTGGAGAAGGCACTGCTGATGTACCAGTGGCGTGAGCGGGAAGAGTTCCACTTCGGATACGACTCGCGCCTCTACTGGTGGCGGCTGGACATCTCCAAATTCAACAGCGCCATGCAGGCACTCGACTCCAGCGAAAGCCAGGAGGACCAGCAACTAAACGACAAAGCCCGTCGCGCAAAAGCGCTGCGCATGTCCGGTTGCGTGGTCGAGATCGCGAACTGCTACCCCAAGGCCCTGTACTACCAGCGCAACGAGATCACCGACGAGTCCTGGTACTTCTTTCGCGTCGACTTCCCCCACGACGGGGCCGCGGTAAAGAACACCTTCACGGGTAGCCAGGTGGCCGCCGCCAGCGAATTCAAGAAACGCCTTCTCGGCATGGGTGCCGGGGCCGTGTTCACCGGAAGTGGACAACAGTTGGACAAGATCATGAAAGACCAGCTCTTCGGCATCAAAACTGTGCAAACCATCGACTACCTCGGTTACAGCCGCGAATACGGCTGCTACGTTTTCAACGAAGTCGCCGTGCGCGACGGCCAGGTGGTCAGCGTCAACGAGGAAGAGTTCTTCGAAATGGGCAAGCTCAAGCTCAAGAGCTTGCAGAAGGGCGTAAAGATGGCGCTGCAGAAGGACGACAAGCGCTACAACGAAGAGTGGGTATCGCTGCTTTGGACCTGCTTCGGCGCCCAGGGCATCGTCGCCACGACCTTCTGGTTCGGCTCGCTGTTCGCCGAGCAGATCCGCTTCCGCTATCAGTCGTTCCCCTTCCTGGAAGCCACGGGCGAGGCCGGCGCCGGCAAGACCACCTTGCTCACCCTGCTGTGGAAGCTGTTCGGCCGCGAGGGCTATGAGGGCTTCGACCCGGCCAAATCCACCAAGGCCGGCCGCAGCCGCTTGATGGGCCAGGTATCCAGCATGCCGGTGGTGCTGCTCGAATCCGACCGCAGCGGCGACGACAAGAGCCACGCCAAGACCTTCGAGTGGGACGAGCTCAAGGACTACTTCGGCGGCGGCACGCTGGCCACCAAAGGTGTGAAGACCGCCGGCAACGAGACCTACGAGCCGCCGTTCCGCGGGACCATCTCGATCAGCCAGAACGCCCCGGTGGTGGCCTCCGAGGCGATCATGACCCGCATCGTCAAGCTGCACTTCGTGCGCCCTCAAGTCACGGTTGAGAGCCGCGCAGCAGCCGACCGCCTGAACGGCCTGGACGGCGCGCTGCTGAGCAACTTCCTGCTGCGGGCCGTCCGCAAAGAGGCCGAGATCCTTGAGCTGTTCGCCGTGCGCCTGCCGGTGTACGAGGCAAAGCTCCGTGCCCTGCACTCGCATTGCTTTGCCTGCGGAACACCGTTCCAGGGCGACGAGAGCCAATGCCATCACTGTGGCAGCCAGCTCAGCGGGTATATCCGCGTCGAGCGGATCATCTACAACCACGCCCAAATGCTCGCCCTCCTGGACTGCCTGCGCCTGGTCGTGGGCCTCAGCGACCACCAGGTCGACCACACCCGCGCCCAGCTGGTGCGCATGGCCATCGAGCGCCAGGCCTCGATCAGCTCCGACCACCCAGTGGTCGCCGAATTCTGGGAGGTATACGAGTACCTGGAAGGCCTGGACGCCGACGGCCCAGTGGTGAACCACAGCAAGAAAGACCACGTCATCGCCATCAACCTCAACGACTTCGTCAAGTGCGCAGCCGAGCACCGCCAGAAGCTGGCCGACATCAACGAACTGCGCGACCGCCTCAAAGACTCCCGTTCCCACAAGCTCATCGAGGTCAACAAGGCAGTCGACAGCGCGGTACGGGCTCACCAGGCGAAAAGCGGCAACTACACCATCACCAAGCAACCCATCGTCAAGTGCTGGATTTTCCAGGCCTGACCGAGGAACTCACATGTTGATTCGAGTGTTGATCGGCAACGCGTCCGCTGATGGCCGTAGCCAAATCCAACAGGAAAAGGATCGGCAGGTCGCTGCCGGCCAGGACTACCCAATCATCAACGCAGGCGCTTACGCCGAAGACGGGCTGAACGAGATCCTGGAGGTGCGGGTGAACAGCGGTCAGCGCGAGATCCTGGTCGACGACTGCACCAGGGCGCAGATCCATAGCGTGATCGCTTGGCAAACCAGCGTAGAGGAAGACCCGCGATTCGAGGACGTGTACGTCCAGCTGGCCCGCCGAAACTGAATTTCAAAGCAAGAAAAGTGGTGCCAGGGAGTTGCAGCTCCCCGGCACCAGCCAAACCCAAGGAGAATGAAATGCGCTTGAAACCCACTCACCCCCTCAGCCCCAGCACCAGACTGAAGCCTGGCGGCCGAAAGGCTATCACATCGGTATTCCGGCCCGGAGACAAGGTGAGCCAGCTGGTGCGGGCAAAACGGTCCCGTTGCACGCGGCGCCATCACAAGGTGGCCATCGTTCTGTACTCGTTCGGCCAATGTGTGGTCGTGCGCTACAAGAACCGCCCGAAGGAGCTGTACCCCGCTTGGGTACTGATACTGGCACCTCAACAAACTGCTATCGCGCCTGGAGGTCGAGTATGACCGTGCCGGCGAACATCAAGCGCTTCAGAGTCAAGGACACCTGGAAGGACTTCGAAGTAGTACTCGAAGTTGACCTCAACCGCCTGACTGCCGAACGTGCCCAGCAGATCAACAGCTTCTGGACCAGCGCCGAAGACCGGTTGGACGAGGAAGGCGGTGATGTCGTCCGCACCGTGATTCGACTCGCCGGCCTCGAAGTGATGTGCGAGATCCTTGAGGATCGCGGCGCCGATTTCGGTGATGCGGACCGCTGGTATTGCGAGAAGACCACCCAGAGGCTCCACGAAAGCGAAGGCTGGGGTGGCAGAGCCGAGGGTGACTGCTTTGGATGGTGCGGGATTCGTGTTGTTGGGGCCGAAATCGATCTGCCTTGCTTTGAGGATGTAGCTGTTTCGGAGGTGAGCGCATGAGCCAGCAGACCCGCCCGCGCCTGGCCAGCCACTCGCTGGACCTGCCGAACCATTGCGACATCTGCAACAAGGCCCGCTCCCACGGGAATCATCAGCGCTGCAGTCAGATCCGCCAACAGCGTCAATCTGCGTATTGGTCAGCCTACATGGCTAACGTCGAGGCCAAACAGGCACAAGGGGGCCGTCGCAATGCTCGCTAAACGCAAGCTCTACCACTTTCACTTCTGTTGCGGCCTGGGCGGCGGTGCCAAGGGCTTCAACCGTGCCAAGCCCATCGTCGGCAACGTGCAGGCTGAGTGGGAGTGCATCGGCGGGGTGGACGTGGACCCGGCCGGCCTGGCCGACTTCGAGCGCCTGTCGGGCGTGAAGGGCACCCTGGTCGATCTGTTCACCCGCGACCAGTACATCCGCTTTCACGGCAAAGAGCCGCCACCAGGTTGGCGCGAGGCTACGCCGGAGGATATCCGGCGTGCAGCTGGTGGTCGCCGGCCGGACGCCGTCTTCATCAGCTCCCCGTGCAAGGGCGCCAGCGGCCTGCTGTCGGAAACCATGAGCCTTACCCCGAAGTACCAGGCGTTGAACGAACTGACGCTGCGCTGCATCTGGCTATTCGGCGAGGCATGGAAGGATGACCCGGTACCGCTGCTGGTGTTCGAGAACGTCCCGCGCCTGGCCAGCCGCGGCCGGCACCTGCTGGACCAGATCGGCGCACTGCTCAGCTACTTCGGCTATGCGGTCGCCGAAACCACCCACGACTGCGGCGTGATCGGTGGCCTGGCCCAGAGCCGCAAGCGCTTCCTGCTGGTAGCGCGCCACGTCGAGAAGGTTCCACCGTTCTTGTACGAGCCGGAGAAGAAGAACCTGCGCGCAGTGGGCGACATCCTGGGACGTATGCCGCTGGCCGGCGACATCGAACAGGCCGGTCCAATGCACCGGGTACCAGCCCTGCAGTGGAAGACCTGGGTTCGTCTGGCCCTGGTCGAAGCTGGCAAGGATTGGCGCAGCCTGAACGACCTGTCGATCGAGGATGGCTACTTGCGCGACCTGATTATCGTGCCCCAATTCCGCGACGGCTTCCTTGGCGTGAACGATTGGGCCGAGTCGGCCGGTACCGTGGCGGCCCGCAGTGGTCCAACCAATGGCAAGTTCTCTGTGGCGGACCCGCGTGCCAAGGCCGGAGCCCTTCAGTATCAGCAATACGGCGTGCGGCGCTGGCAGGACACCAGTGGCGCGGTGATCGGTGTCAAGAGCCCCGGCCAAGGGACGTTCAGCGTCGCTGACCCTCGGCGGGTAGGCAACGGCTTCGGCAAGTACCTGGTCACGCCATACGCCAGCTCGGCTGGCACAGTGATCGCTGGCAGCACCACTGGCCAAGGCGCGTTTGCTGTTCAGGACCCCCGCCCGGGCATGCGCCGTACCAAAGGCGATGCCTACCTGACTGGTGGACACTATGGCGTGGTGCCCTGGACTGGCCCGGCCGGGGCCGTTTCAGCAAGCGCCATGCACGACAATGGTCGCTGGAGCGTTGCAGATCCCCGCCTTCCCGAGGCGGACGACCGGCTTACCTGTGTGATCGAGTCGCTCGACGGAACCTGGCATCGCCCATTCACCACACTGGAGCTGGCAGCGCTGCAGAGCCTGGTCGAGCCCGAAGAGCAGCTTGAGCTGGACGGCCTCAGCGACCAGGCGTGGCGCGAGCGAATCGGTAACGCAGTGCCGCCGGCTGCGGCCGAAGCTATTGCCCACGTTATGGGCACCACCCTGCTCCTGGCCGCCCAAGGAGAGACCTTCATGCTCAGCAGCATGCCGATCTGGGTCCGCCCGGTTGCGGTTGGCCTGAGCGTTGCTCAACAGGAGGTGACATATGGCTGATCTCTTTTACCTGCAGGACAGCCGCAGCAACGTCGGCAGTAGGGCCATGTTCTGGCGAGAGGGTGGCGGTTACACCTCAAACCTCGATGCGGCTGAGCTGTTCACCCGTGAGCGTGCTGTAGGGCAATTCGCGAGTCGCGAGAGCGACCTCCCCTGGCCCGTTGGCTACGTTCGCGCTCATGTTGAGGTTGGCGTCGACTCTCAGTACCTCACCAGATCCGAAGCCGAGGCTTACCGTAACCAGGATGGTCGGGTGTATGTAGCCTATGTTCGCGAGTGGGACGGCAACGACCTGGTATGGCGCGGCGGCGAAGGCCCTACTGCCAACCTGGAAGATGCCATCCACCCAGGAGCAGAAGATACCGCTGGTTACGTGGCGCAGGGCTTCGAGCTGTGGCCGTGCGGCTACATTGCCGAGCGTTCCCGGCCGGTGGTCCGGGCTGCGCTGCTCGACCATAAGCAGGCTCTGCGCTCGGTCAGCCTCAAACTGCCCAAGCTCAACCGTCCCCGCCATCGCAGCTACAACTATCGGATCAACTGCGACGGCTGTGGCCGCTTCATCAGCGAGCATCAGCGCTTCGAGGACTGCCCAAACTGCGGAGCGAGGAACGCACCATGACCGCTCTCCACCAGAATCCTGGTAAGTCGATTCTAGTCGTGGGCGTAGGGAAACCAGCCGTATGATCGACCACCAGCAGCCCGGCATGGTCCTGACATTCCAGGACCTTCAGCGCCTCACGGGTTACACCCGCCGGTCTGGAGTGGAGCAAGCCCTGCGAAAGCAGGGCATCCGCTGGTTCTGGGGGCGCTATGGCCCCTGGACCACCATTGACCTGGTCAACCAGGCCGGCGGCAAGACGCCGGCAACCGAGAAATATGACAGCGAGATCCTATGAGGCGGACCCGTAAACACAACCCGCACATCCCCGCCCACATTGATCAGGCCGCCATTCCGGCGGCCGTTTTTTTTGACCATCGTTGGGAGGGCACCTGGTACACATCCTGGCGAGACGAAGGCGGCAACCGCAAGCGCATGAACATCGCCGGCCGCACCGCCACCCTCAGCGACCTGCATCGGATCATGGAGGAAAGGAACGGCGTCGATCGGGAAAGCCTCAACCATCTGTGCAGGGAGTTCCACGCCAGCGCGCAGTTCAAGCGGCTCGCAAAGAAAACCCGCGACGACTACGAGTACTCCCGCGACGTGCTGCTGGCCATCCCGACCAAGCTGCAAAAACCACTCGGCGAATTGTCAGTACGCAAGTTCACCTCTGCCTTGGTGCAACGCCTGGTCGACCGGATCGCCGACGAAGGGAAGCCGTCAAAGGCCGCGCACGTCCTTCGCTACCTGCGGCGAGTCATGCAGTGGGGCCGTAACCGCGGCTACCTGGAGATCAATGTCGCCCTGGGCATCGAAGCGCCAGCCGAGCGCAAGCAGCGCCGGCTGCCGAACCCCAAGATCATGGGCGAACTGATCGCACGGGCGCACGCCATGGGCCAGCTCACACGGGGACAGCCTGGGGCATGCCCGGCCTACCTGGGGTACGTGATGGAGCTGGCCTACCTGTGCCGCTTGCGCGGCATCGAAGCCGTCACCCTCACCGATGCGAACGAGCTGGACGATGGAGTCCAGACGAACCGGCGTAAGGGAAGCCGTGACAACGTTGTGTGCTGGACGCCCAGGCTCCGAGCTGCCTGGGAAGGGGCCAAGTCATACCGGCGCCGCATATGGACCAGCCAGTCCTACCCAATTCCAGCCTCGGCCGAACGTCGCTTCATCATCGTGGCAGCCCACGGCGGACAGTTGCAGAAGAGTAGCCTGGACAGCACCTGGCAGCGCTTCATCACCAGGGCGATCAAGGAGGGCGTCATCACCGAGGAGCAGCGCTTCGCGTTGCACGACCTCAAGCGTCGCGGCATCACCGACACACCCGGCGACCGCAAGCAGAAGCAGGACGCCAGCGGCCACCGCGACGAAGCAATGCTCGACATCTACGACTTCAGCCTCCCCCGCGTATCCCCTTCCGCCGACTGATTCCCGCGTACCAAGACGGCCAGAAGCTGCATGGTTTCTGGCTTTCCGCATGCCCAGCACGTACCAGAAAACACCGTAACCTATTGATTTACCTGCTATGAGCAGGGTTCTTGTAATCAGTAGGTCCCGGGTTCGATTCCTGGTGCCGGCACCATATAAATCAAGGGTTTGCAGCGATGCAGACCCTTTTTTTTGGTCCAAAACGTAACAATCAGCGTAACAAGAGCTCGGCAGGGATACGCACATGGCATGGTTTGAAGACGCTCTCAACCTCCTGTCACCGGGCTGGGTTGGCTCGCTAATTGGCCTGGCAGGCCTGGCCTATGCCCTCCTGACGAGGAAGCGCAAGCGGATCAGTTACACGTACTTGGGCGAGCACTTGCTCGGAAGCGGCTCGGATTCCCTGCCCCAAGGAATCACCGTCCAGTATCAGGGCATCGACATTCCTCGCTTGACGAGATCAGTCGTTGTCATCTGGAACAGCGGTGAAGAGACGCTTATGGGTAGCGATATTGTTTCCAAGGACCCACTGCGCTTCTGCGTCGGTCAGGGTGGCCAGATCCTGTCCATATCCATCGTCAAGAGTAGCCGAGAGGTGAACGAGTTCTGCCTTACTCGTCCAGAGGGTAGATCAGACGAAGCCCATTTTTCATTCAACTATCTTGATGCGAAGGACGGTGCAGTCGTGGAGATCCTTCACTCAAGCGCAAAGCGACAACCGCGGATCAAAGGCACTATGAGGGGCTTACCACAGGGGCTTCGGGATTGGGGCGCGTTGCAGCGAAGGCCGCAACCTAAAACTCGTGTAGATCGTGTGGCCGGCTTCATCGTAAGGCTTGTTCCAATCATGACAGCAGTACCGTTGTTTCTGGCTGCATCCTTCAAGCCCCAGCTTTTCCCCCTGACCAGTGTCGATGGCTTGCTATTTGCGGGGGTCGGGGCACTGCTCGCATCCACGATTCTGGATATGTATCGAATGCGTCGTAGGTACCCCAAGCAACTCCACGCAGAGGCCCTCGAGTGATACACACCCGAAAGTTGAACCCTCGATGGCATATGTGCGGGTAGCGTAACGCCCCCCTGCATGTAGCAAAGCAAAATTTAGGTTGACCCCTAAAAAGCCTGTCAGATTTGTCAGATGGATATTCTTACCTCTGTCTAACCCTTCTATCTCAAGGCCTACAGCGTTTTCATGTAGTGTCAGAAAGGTGTCAGCGGGGTGTCAGAACCTGACAAAACCACCGTATCAGATTTAGCTTTCTCAAATCATTGATTTATAAGGCTTTTTATTTTGGTCTGTCAGATTTGCCACGAATTTCCCAGTTCGTTGTCAGATCGCAAACCCAGTAAATACGCGGCCTCCAGCCGATTCCCTGACAGATATCCATGTTCTGACAGGGATTTGGGGGTCAGCCTGAAAAACCTTTCATGGGGCACCCCGAAGCTATCCTTCAAACTGCCCCGCGTAGCGAATTGATCGAGAGCATCAGCACGCGCTAACCAGCGACCCAAGCGGCACTGCCCGTCATCGAAGTCATCTAGTCCGACAAGGCATGGGAGGTGCACTGGGAATACCAGGAACCGCCCGAGAGCTCGATCCTGTTCACGCGCCGCGGGTACTTTGACGGCTACATCGATGGCGCGATGGACGCGATCGGTATCTCACCTGAGAAGGTGGCGTGTGCAAGCGCTCGTACCGGATCCGTGAAGCGCTCCACTGAAGCTCAGGCCATCCAGCTGCGTCACGCCCTGGATCGCCTGCTAACCCCAGTCGTCGCGAAGGAGTTCCAGCGCCTTAAGAAGGAAGCCAACCTTCCGCACCTCCGCTTGGTGGCAGCTGAGCAGGACTGAAACGCTGTGAAAAGCTGACAAAACGCCGCGCCCTCACCGCACGGGGGCTCCAGGCGTATTAGTGCTCTGCACCTGGAGCGCTCTTCACCAGCTCAAATGACCATGTCCAAAATGAAAAGTCCGGCAAAAACGGGATTTCTTTACCACACCCTCACAAATTCCGTGGCCTAAAGCCGACCCGCCCCGCTCCACTACCCCGGCCGCACAGTGCAACAACGCCTGCACAACCTGTCATTCCCTTTCACAGTATGAAATGGCTGCCACCCTGCGAGAGCCCTTAAACGGCGTGGCCTGCAGCTGGTATTGCACCCCAACGCTGGTTTGCACTTTTTTACGACGAAAAGCGCGTCGGCGGGAGGGGATAAGTGTATTTTTACCTCATTTTTTTGTATCGTTCCTACTTTACTCTTAAGGCTTGCCTCGGTCGTACGAGCCAAGGGAAATTCTAAAAAAGGAAGTTATATGACGCAGGAAATCGATGTTCTGATGGGCGAGCCTGACGAAGAAGTACAGTCGCTAATAGAAAATTTTCCAATTACCGATCCTGATGAGTACTTTGCGAAAAGTGCCTTCCGAATCGTATATCAAACCAATAACTTTTTCTTGCCACAACTTCGCGACCTTATTGATCGAGGCGAAGTGCTAAATATTAGACCAGAATATCAGCGCCGACTGAGATGGAATATTTCACAGAAATCTAAATTAATTGAGTCTTTGCTGTTAAACATTCCAGTACCTCCAGTGTTTTTATATGAAAGCGATGCCGCTCGCTATGAGGTCATGGATGGCCAACAACGCTTGAACGCTGTTCGGGAGTTTCTCGCAGGTGAGTTCGCGCTCAGCTCTCTTGAAGTGCTAGCTCCGCTTAACGGCCTTCGCTATTACAGCTGCCCTCCTCGTATCAAGCGCGCTCTAGATAGAGCAAGTCTTTCAGCTGTGGTTCTACTTCTAGAAAGTGAAAGCAGCAAAAACCCTGGGTATGCCGATCTTCGGGATATTCGACGCTTTATATTCGACAGGCTGAATACAGGCGGCACAAAACTCAACGCTCAAGAAATTCGCAACGCACTGAACCCTGGGGAATTCAATAGGCTTATCATTGAGCTTACCCGATACGACTTATTCACTAAAACCTTTGATATACCGGAGTATACCGAGAGCGATCCTAGCGAATACTACGAAAACGCTAAACGACAAAAGAACACACTTTATTCCAGCATGGGCGACTGCCAGTTGGTCCTGCGATATTTTGCTCTAAAGGATGAGGGAAATATCCGAGGTTCGATGAAAGCCATGTTGGATAGGGCGATGCGGCTTCAAATCACCGCGCATGAACGTCAAAAATTAGAAATTGAATATAAAGAAAGGTTCGCTTTCCTATATCAGCTTTTTGATGGTAGGCCCTTCGCTCTTCCCGAAGATGAAAACGGACGCCAGCGTGTTTCAGCAGCTATGTATGACGCGTCGATGGTGGCAATCGATGCCCTCTGGCCACATAGAAACGACATCTTCCAAGATAGTCAAGGTGTACTTGAACGGCTGCACAAGGCGCATCAAGATCCAGCCCTATCCCATGTGCTAACAGGGCAGGGCAATACTGCCAAGTCCATAAAAGAGCGCATTGACTTACTGAAGAATATTTTCAGGCAGGAGTGATACGTGGCTACAGTATTCGAAGTAATCACGGAAGAGTTCCTAGATGATGCTGAAGCCATCCAGAATATTGTCGCTATTTTAGAAGAAGCGAAAGGGACTGCAAAGGCACGAGTTGCAGCCGCAAATTCCGCCACCCTTCTTTTGGCTGCCACTTTTGAAGAATTTGTTCGACAGATGGCTAAAGAATACGCGAAGTATGCCGTATCCAAAGCCGGGACTGTGGAGAAGTTGCCTTCAAAAATGATTTCCATAGCATGGAAAAGAACGATGGACGGCTTGGCAAAAATGAAGCTTGCTCAGGAAAGTTCTGGAGATGCTCGTAAAAACACATTCACCGAGGCCCAAGTAAAATTTTCGGTAATCCACGATTTCTGCAAGGGTGATTTAAGCCAGAACATCTATGATCAGCTTATCCATAACGAAAACAATATGCGCCCGGGCGAAATCAATAGCCTATTTAAAGTGTCTGGCTTAAGCGATATTTGCAAGAAACTCTCAGAGAAAAATGAAATCCTGTTATTTACCGGCGAGACCGAGCGTGATAAGGCTCATGGGAAGGTGCAAAGTTTTATCGAGGACTTCTTCGAGAGACGCAATGGCATTGCGCATGCATTAAATAATGGAAGTTCAAGCAGTCCTCAAAGAATTTCAACTGACCTAGAGTTCTTCAACGCTTTCTCGAAAGCAATGAGGACAACACTAGATGAAGTCACAGCCCCGCCCGCAAATACACCAGAGCTTGAAGCTGAGACGGTTGAAGAAATCATTACAGAAGCAAATTAACTTAAAGGTTGAGGTGCAATTATGCACCTCAATTTTTCACAAAGTAACAGAGCTGGCCAGCTCAAACTTTGTATTTGAATCGCCTCTGGTTTCGTAGACACCTCCAAGCCTCATAATGAAGCCCAAATAGGAGGTGCCATGAGTCGTCATGCGTTACCCCCGATGAATTCAAAATCTAAGCAGCCAAGCAAGTGACCGAAAAAGGTAAACCTGTCGCCGAGGTCGCCCAGCGCCTTGGTATGCCCGTGCACAGCCTTTACGCCTGGATCAAGGCCTACAGTCGGGGCTTTTGCGTTTCTGGAGTTCATCCACACGCACACCCACCCCGTCACTCCAGCAACAACGCCTTATGCAGTTTCCTGATCTCCGGCCCACTAAGCTCCAGCGCCACATGCTTGCCCTCCTTCCCCAGCCCGTTGATCAGCACGATCCCTCCCTTGGCAAACGTCCTTTCCTGAGCAAGCGGATAAAGCGCAATGATGTGATCGATGCTGATCACATACTGACGGTGATTGCTGACCTCGAAACTGACGAAACGGCTCACTCCCTGTGCTCCCTGAATCGCTGCACGTGGCAGCCCGCGTAACTCCATAGTAGCTACCGGCCACAATTGCGACAGATTGCCCTGCCGCTCGATTTCTTGTTTGGGCTCAATAAACCCTGCTTTCAAAATGGGTATTCCTGTGCCGACGGCTTTCGTCGACTTAAGGAGAAGTCCCATGAGTGAGCAACTAGGCATAGCCCTGACGCGGCGCGGGGTACTGGCGGGGGGTGTAATGCTGGGGGTTGGCAGCACCGTGCTGGCCAGCGGCCTGGCCCGGGCGGCGGCGCCGGCAACCAATGATCCGCCCATGGACCTGACCCAGCTGGAACGCACCCAGGTCGAGCTGGTTGCACCACCCCAGGTGCATGCCCACAGCCAGCGCGCGCCCGGCAAGCCGCGGATCGTCGAGTTCCGCATGGAGATCGAGGAAAAAGAACTGGCGGTCGACAGCGAGGGGGCCTACATCCATGCCATGACCTTCAACGGCTCGGTGCCCGGCCCGCTGATGGTGGTGCACGAGGGCGACTACGTGGAGCTCACCCTGGTCAACCCGGCCAGCAACAGCATGGTGCACAACATCGACTTCCATGCCGCCACCGGCGCGCTTGGCGGGGGTGAGCTGACCCATGTGAAGCCCGGCGAGCAGGTGAAACTGCGCTTCAAGGCGGACCGCGCCGGGGTGTTCGTGTACCACTGCGCGCCGGGCGGGGTGATGATCCCCTGGCATGTGGTGTGCGGCATGAACGGCGCAATCATGGTGCTGCCGCGGGACGGCCTGAGGGACGGCGAAGGGCGTGCGCTGCAATACGACAAGGTCTGGTACATCGGCGAGCAGGACTACTACATCCCGCGCGACAAGGACGGCAAGTACAAGCGCTACCCCAGCCCATCGGCGAGCTTCGCCGACATGTACCAGGTGATGAAGGGGCTCATACCCACGCACGTGGTGTTCAATGGCAGCGTCGGCGCGCTGACCGGCCAGCACGCGCTCACCGCCACCCTCGGCGAAACAGTGCTGATCGTCCATTCGCAAGCCAACCGCGACACCCGCCCGCACCTGATCGGCGGCCATGGTGACTACGTATGGGCCGCCGGCAAGTTCGCCAACCCGCCGCAGCGCAACCTGGAAACCTGGTTCATCCCCGGCGGTGCCGCAGGTGCGGCGCTGTACACCTTCCGCCAGCCCGGCCTGTACACCTACCTCAATCACAACCTGATCGAGGCCGTGATGCTGGGTGCCGCTGCGCACGTGAAGGTCGAAGGGCAATGGAACGACGACCTGATGAAACAGCTGGAAGCCCCTGGACCGATTCGCTAGCGGCGACCGACATCATTTGCGAAGAGTTCGCATTCGCACATGATTTTTTGTTACGATTGCGTCGTTTCACGCACTGGTGCAATGCCGGCCTGCGCGGAAATGACGTTGATCGTAATGAGCGCTGCCGCTCGCATTTCTACAGGTACCCCTCCATGAGCTCCACCCTGCTGGTTGTCGACGATGACGACGAGATTCGCGAACTTCTCTGCGATTATCTGAGTGATGCTGGCTACCAGGTTTTACCGGCCGCAGATGGCGGGCAGATGCGCGCGCAACTGGCCCTGCACAAGGTCGACCTGGTGGTGCTGGACCTGATGCTGCCCGGCGAGGATGGCCTGAGCCTGTGCCGGCAGTTGCAGGAGCTGCCGGGGCTGGCGGTGATCCTGCTGTCGGCCAAGGGCAGCACCCTGGACCGCATCACTGGCCTGGAGGCAGGCGCCGACGACTACCTGGCCAAGCCCTTCGAGCCCCTCGAGCTGGTTGCGCGGATCAAGGCAGTGCTGCGCCGGCCCCTGCACCTGGAAGCTAACGCCGACGTAAGCGAAACCCAGCCGCAGCGATTCGCAGGCTTTGAACTGGACCCCATCAAACGGCTGCTCACCCACCCCGACGGCCATTCCCTGACCCTGCCACGCTCCGACTACCGGGTACTGCACGAACTGCTGCAGGCCGATAACCGCGTGGTATCCCGCGATCATCTGACACGCAGCGCGTTCGGCCGCGAGCACCTGCCCGACGACCGTTCAGTGGATATGTGCATCAGCCGCCTGCGTCAACAGTTGCGCCGTGCCCCGGGCCAAGCCGCGCAGATCCTCACCATCCGCAACGAAGGCTACTTGCTGAACCTGCGCCGCGAAGCCGCGGGCACCTGACAGCTGCCCAAAGCGGGCCCAACGTAGTTATTTGCAGTCGCCCTGCAGGATTCTCAGCGCCGCTTCGGCCAGGAAGCCCGAGCGGCTTTTCTGCTCTGGATGACTCTTCACGTAGGCATCGATACGGGTGAGCAGGTAGGCCGGCAGGGTGATGTTGAGCTTCTCGGCCTTGCCCAGGTAGCGGGTGATGTCGATGTCGATGAGTGCCCAGGTGCATCCGGCATAGTCAGGGTTGGCCGCATGAACGCTCACCTTGCTGGCCTTGGGGATTTCCTGGCCGTCCTGGGCGAGCAGTTCGAGGTGGCCCTCGATGGCCTCGCGGGCCATGGCGATGGCGTCATCGAGGTCTTCACCGGCCGAGAAGCAGCCCGGGATGTCCGGGACTTCCACGCCCCAGGCGTGCTGGTCGTCGCCGGGCAGGATGGCGATGGGGAACAACATGGCATTAATTCTCCTGATCAGCTGGCGTAACCGATCCGCGCCTGGCGCAGGATGCTGGCCGCAGTGGCGGGCAGCAGGTCCTTCTTCGGGTGCGGGATGGTCACCAGCCCAGTCTTGTGAGGGTGCTTGAAGTGATGGTGGCTGCCCTTGGATCGCACCAGGTACCAACCATCGGCCTCGATCACCGAAATCATTTCGCGGCTGTTCATGAACCCTTCCTTGGGCTGCGCGCAGCGGTGGTTAGTATAACCACCGAGTACAATCTATCAACACCATACCCACCAAACCGACCAGCGGGCGCCTGGAGGGGAAGTATGGTCAGGGGACAGAAGCAGGCAGGCATGCAAGTGATGCAGGATCTTGCGGCGAAAACGCCACACCCCACGCCCATGCAAGAGTCTTTTACCGAAACCCCTGGTTTTCCGCGCACAGGCTTTGCCTATCCTAGGCAGCGTGATCCCGCCTGCGATGGACCCATGAACGATTCGCTCCCCAGCCGTTATGCCTGCCTGGCCCTGTGCCTGGTCTTCACCCTTGCCAGCATCCCCTTCCTGCTTGAGCACAGCTGGCTGTGGCCATTCACCCTGCTGACGGCGCTGCTCAGCCTGGTCGGCCTCAATGATTTGCGCCAGAGCCACCACGCGGTGCGGCGCAACTACCCGATCCTGGGCAATATCCGCTACCTGATCGAGACCATCCGCCCAGAGATTCGCCAGTACCTGATCGAGGGCGACGACGACAAGCTGCCGTTCTCCCGCGCACAACGTTCGCTGGTCTATGCCCGGGCCAAGAACGAGAGCGCCGAGAAGGCCTTCGGTACCCTCAACGATGTGTACAAGCCGGGCTTCGAGTTCATCAGCCATTCGATGCTGCCCGTGCCACAGGCCGATCCTGCGTCATTTCGCATTCGCATCGGCGGGCCGCAGTGCACCCAGCCGTATTCGGCGTCGATCTTCAATATCTCGGCCATGAGCTTCGGCGCGCTCAGTGCCAATGCCATCGCCGCGCTGAACAAAGGCGCGCGCCTGGGGCGCTTTGCCCATGACACCGGCGAGGGCAGCATCAGCCCTTATCACCGCAAACACGGCGGCGACCTGATCTGGGAAATCGGCAGCGGCTATTTCGGCTGCCGCACCGAGGACGGGCGCTTCGACCCCGAGCGCTTCGCCGAACAGGCTCGCGAGGGCCAGGTGAAGATGATCGAGATCAAGCTCAGCCAAGGTGCCAAGCCGGGCCATGGCGGCATCCTGCCGGGGCACAAGGTCAGCGCCGAGATCGCCGCCACACGCGGGGTGCGCGAGGGCCAGGACTGCATCTCGCCGGCCGCCCACAGCGCCTTTCGCAACCCGGTGGAGCTGCTGCAGTTCGTCGCCAGGCTGCGCGAGCTGTCAGGCGGCAAACCGGTAGGTTTCAAGTTCTGCCTGGGCCACCCGTGGGAATTCATGGGCATTGCCAAGGCCATGCTCGCCACCGGCATCACCCCGGACTTCATCGTCGTCGATGGCAAGGAAGGCGGCACCGGCGCGGCGCCCCGGGAGTTCTCCGACAACATGGGCATGCCGCTGCGTGACGGCCTGATGTTCGTGCACAACACCCTGGTGGGCCTGAACCTGCGCGAACGCGTGCGCATTGGCGCGGCCGGCAAGATCGTCAGCGCGTTCGACATCGCCAGCGTGCTGGCCATCGGCGCCGACTGGGTCAACTCGGCACGCGGCTTCATGTTCGCCATCGGCTGCATCCAGTCGCAAAGCTGCCACACCAACAAGTGCCCCACCGGCGTGGCCACCCAGGACCCGCTGCGCCAGCGTGCGCTGGCGGTGCCGGAAAAAGCCGAGCGGGTTGCGAGTTTTCACCGCAACACCCTGCACGCCCTGGCCGAAATGCTCGCCGCAGCAGGGCTGGATCACCCGTCCGAGCTCAAGCCCAAGCACCTGGCACGGCGTATCAGCCCCAGTGAGATCAGCCTGTTTTCGCAGCTGCACGCGTTCCTTAAACCGGGTGAATTGCTCAGCGGCTCGATCGATAACGCGTTCTATGCACGGATGTGGCGGATGGCGCGCAGTGACAGCTTTGCGCCGCAGATGGGGGAAGCCGAGGGGGTATCTGCGGCGAACCTGGCCCGCCACAAAGAAACAGCCCCGGCATAGGCCGGGGCTGCGAGTGACGCCAGATCAGGATCAGAAGATGCTGATCGGGTACTCGACGAATACGCGAACTTCGTTGCCGTCGTCGTTGTAGCCGTTCTGCTGGACCGCGTTGTTGGTACGCAGGAACGAGCTACGCAGCTTGATCGACAGGTCCTTGGCCGGGCCGTCCTGAACGACGTAGCGCAGCTGGTTGAAGATCTCGCGCTCCTTGCCTTCGCCGAAGCCTTCCGGATTCTTCAGGTTGCGGGTGTTGATGTTGTCACCCACTACGTAGGCGACCTTGTAGGTCAGGCCCGGTACGCCGAAGGCGCCGAAGTCCAGGCCGTAGCCCAGCTGCCAGGAACGCTCGTCTTCGGCGTTGAAGTCGGACCAGTAGGAGTTGGCCAGGTAGATGGTCGAACCACCGTCGCTGGTACCACCCGCGCTCTGGTAGCCGCTGTAGTTGTAGCCGGTGCTGCCGGTGCTGCGCTGGTGCGCCAGGGTGATCGAGTGCGGGCCGAAGGCGTAGGTGGCCGCCAGGCTCCAGATGGTGTTGGAGTTACCGTTGAGCTCGGCCGAACGCACGAACTCCTTGTCGATGCTGGTCTTGTAGCCGTTGAAGTCCAGGGTCACGGACTGGTCGCTGGCGATCGGGAAGACGTAGTTCAGGCCCAGGTAGTGCTTCTTCATGACGTCTTCGTTGTCTGCGGTGTACAGCGCAGCGGTGAAGTTGTCGGTGAACTTGTAGCTACCGCCCAACACGTTGATCGACTTCAGGCCACCGCTGTCACGCCCTTCGGCGCTCTTGCGGGCTTCCTGGGTGAAGCGGCCGGCGTTCAGTTCCAGGCCCTTGATCTCCTTGGAGGTGATCAGGGTACCGGTGAAGCTCTCTGGCAGCAGGCGGCCGTCATCGTAGTTGAGCACCGGCAGGGCCGGCATCTGGTCACCGTACTTGAGCACGGTGTTGGAGATGCGGAACTTCACGGCTGCGCCGGCACGGGCCAGGTCGTGGGGGCTGCTGGCGTTGCCGTCGGCGTTCTTGGTGTTGTGCGGCTTGAAGAAGTCGACGCCACCACCACCGTTGTGGCCTTTGCCGCCGTCCAGACGCACGGCGTACAGGCCGAAGGCGTCGACACCTACACCCACGGTGCCCTGGGTGAAGCCCGAAGAGAAGTTACCGATGAAAGCCTGGCCCCATTCGATCTGGTCGTCGGTGCGGTGCTTCTTGTCACGGTTGATGTAAGCGTTGCGCAGAAGGACGTTGGCGTGGCTGTCCTCGATGAAACCTTTGCTTTCGGCCTGCTCGTTGGCCTGTGCCTGGGTCGCGGCGATCATCGCCAGGGCGACCAGGCTGATCCTGGTTTTCAACATGTTATTTTCCTTATTGCTTAATCAAAAACGCTCTGCATGAGAACGCCAGGAACCAACGCCCCTTCGTAGGTTCGACGCTATGCGGATCCAGGCCGGAAGGCCCGCAGATGGTCTGCAACGGGCCTTGCAGCCGCATGGCCAAGTCATGGCCAGCAGGCGTAGAGGCCGAATCCTAGCTGCGCCTGCTTATACATGTCAAAAAATCGTGAAATGCAGGTCGATATAACCAAAAAAAAGGTCAGGAGCAGTGCATTTCCACGCACTAATGCCCAGCTTCTGCGCAAATTTGTCTCTTTCAGGTTTTTTCGAGAGAACTCGCACAACGGTCATGTAAATGGGCGACCCGCACGCCCGCATTCGGTAGCGGTCCAGGCACCCAGAAACGACTAGTTACAAAGTGATACAAACGTAAAGACAAGTCCTTACGAATAGGCAAGCAACAGCAAATAGCAAGCATTACCATTCGCGCCAATTTTCTCACTTGCGTAGACGGATGCCTGTAATGCCTGCCCCCTGCCGCCTTTCACCCCTGACCCTGGGCCTTTCGCTGTTGTTCAGCGCAGGCCTGGCCAGTGCCGCCACCACCACCTTGCCGGAAACCGCTGTCACCGCCGACAGCGAGCGCGAAGAGGACAACCCACGGGTACGCGAAGTGAGCACCGCGACCCGCACCTCGACCCCGGTGCGCTACGTGCCCCAGGCCATCGACACGGTGAAGACCAGCAATGTGCTGGACTATGGCAGCAGCACCTTGGGCGAAGCGCTGGAAGGCATTCCCAACGTCAGCAGCGGCGCCGACACGCGTTTCGACAGCGTGCGCATCCGCGGCTTCGAGGCCAGCAACGACTTCTACCTGGACGGCGTGCGCGACGACAGCCAGTACGTGCGCGACCTGCACAACATCGAGCGGGTCGAAGTGCTCAAGGGCCCGGCCGCGGTGCTGTATGGCCGCGGCAGCCAGGGCGGCATCGTCAACCGGGTGAGCAAGGCGCCGGAACATGGCCGCCGCTCGACCATCGAAGCCCAGGGCGGCAGCCAGGACCTGCGCAGCCTTTACGCCGACCTCAGCGCAGACCCCAGCGACACCGTCAGCCTGCGCCTGAACATGGGCAATGAAGACAGCAACAGCTTCCGCCACGGCGTCGATGGCAACCGTCAACTGTTCGCCCCGTCCATGAGCTGGCAGTTGAACCCCGACCTGAACTGGCTGGTGCAGTACGAGTACAGCCGCTACAACCGCACGCCGGACCGCGGCATCCCCGGCAACCCGTTGACCGGCCGCCCGGCGGACGTCAGCCGCAGCGCCACCTATGGCGATACCCAGCGCGACTACATCGACGACCGCGCCCAGTCGCTGCGCTCGCGCCTGAACTACCAGCTCAGTGACAACTGGCAACTGCGCCATACCCTGGGCCTGTTCAAGCTCGACAGTGAGTTCGACAACACCTACCAGACCGCCTACACCCCGCGCACCAACCTGGTCACCCGTCAGCGCTGGCAGCAGGACCTGAACACCCGCAACCTGTTCAACAACCTCGAAGCCGAGGGTGATGTCAGCACCTGGGGCCTGGAGCACAAGCTGCTGCTGGGCCTGGAGTTCGGCAGCCAGCGCCGCGACCCGACCCTGTACAACGCCGCCACCTCAGGCCCTGGCGCCCGCCCGGTACCGGCCCTGAACCTGGACAGCCCCAACCGCAACCTGCAGCACAACGGCCGCATGGCGGTATCGAGCAACAACCACACCGTGGTCGAGAGCCGGGGCATCTACCTGCAGGACCAGATCCGCCTGAACGACCAGTGGCAGATCCTTGCCGGCGTGCGCTTCGACCAGTTCGAGGTGGAGACCACCAACAAGCTGCGCAATATCTCCGAGAAGCAGAACGACAACAGCTTCAGCCCACGCCTGGGCGTGGTCTACACGCCATGGCGCGACCACTCCTTCTACGCCTCCTGGAGCAAGACCTACTCCCCCGTCGGCGGTGGCCTGATCGGCATCACCCCTGGCGCGGCCGGCAACACCAACGAGACCGACCCGGAGCTGACCCGGCAGAAGGAAATCGGGGTCAAGAGCGACTGGTTCGACGAGCGCCTGACCACCACCCTGGCGCTCTACGAACTGGAGCTTTACAACCGCCGCACCCGCGACCCGATCGACCCGAACATCACCCTGATGTCTGGCCTGCAGCGCTCGCGCGGCATCGAGCTGACCGCCACCGGCAATGTGGTCGGCAACTGGTATGTACGCGGCGGCATCGGCCTGCAGGACGCGAAGATCGTCGAGGACAACAATGGCCAGGAAGGCAACCGCATCAACGACGTGGCCCGGCGCAACGCCAGCCTGTTCGTGACCTGGAAGCCGGAGCTGGGCTGGTATGCCGAAACCGGCATGACGCTGGTGGGTGACCGCTACGCCGACAACCAGAACACCATCATCCTGCCGGGTTATGGCCGTTGGGATGCCCTGGCCGGCTATCGCACCCATGACTGGGACGTGCGCGCTGCACTGAAGAACATCACCGACAAGACCTACTACGATTCGGCTACCAGCGCGGCGCAGATCCAGTATGGCGATCCGCGTAGCCTGGTGGTGACCGGCAGCTACAGCTTCTGACGCCATCGCTGGCAAGCCAGCTCCCACCAGACCTCGCCGAGCTCGAGGCTATCAATATGCTTGTGGGAGCGGGTTTACCCGCGAAGATGACACCTCGGTGCCTGGCACGGGCTATGCCCGTGTTCGCGGGTGAACCCGCTCCCACAGGGATCGCGCAGCTGTTTGAATGGCGGCCAGGCCTGTGCCACAAACGAAAACGCCACCGCATTTTGCGGTGGCGTTTTTCGTTGCGGCGGGTTGCTACCCGGTCAGTGCCACACAGCCAGCAGCGCTTCGAGCTCCGCATCGCTGATCAAGCCCTGCGGGTAACGCCCGTTCAGCAGACGTCGTGGGTCGGTCTTCCTGACCCGGATGCATCCATGGTCTCGCAACCACTGCGCCAGTATTTCAAGCGTTTGGTGATTCACTGCCGATGGGGGCATAGCCGACTCACTTGCTGCATTCATTTCAACACGCACTCCCTAAGCCCGTGAGCGGCTAACTTACGTAAGGTTTGTTACAGAACGGCGTGGGCCTATCTCTCTGAAACACAATGAAAAACTAATACAAGAGCTGTGCCACCCGCCGCCACCGAACGTCGCCACAAACAAAAAAGCCCGTCATGAGACGGGCTTTTTCATTCAGCGTGAATCAGCGCTTGAACGGCGCCGGCTGCTGCTGGGTCAGGCAGTGGATGTTGCCGCCACCGAGCAGCAGCTCGCGGCCGGGGATCATTACCACTTCGTGATCCGGGAAGACCTTGGCCAGGATCGCTCTGGCCTGCGCATCGGCGGGGTCGTCGAAGCTCGGCGCAATGATGCCGCCGTTGACGATCAGGAAGTTCACGTAGGAACCGGCCAGGCGCACCGACGGGTCACGCTCCTGGCTGCCGGCCACATGGTCGACACCGGCGCATTCGGCTTCGGTGGCGAACAGCGGGCCAGGGATCGGCATCTTGTGCACCACAAACTCGCGGCCCTTGGCGTCGCGGCTGTTTTTCAGCACATCGTAGGCCGCATGGCAGCGTGCGTAGTTGGGGTCGTTGGAATCATCGGTCCAGGCCAGTAACACTTCACCTGGGCTGACGTAACAGCAGAAGTTGTCGACGTGGCCGTCGGTTTCGTCGTTGTACAGGCCGTCCGGCAGCCAGACGATGGTTTCCACCGCCAGGTGCTCGCGCAGGATGTCTTCGATCTGCTCGCGGGTCAGGTGAGGGTTGCGGTTGCGGTTGAGCAGGCACTCTTCGGTGGTGATCAGGGTGCCTTCGCCATCGACATGGATCGAGCCGCCTTCAAGCACGAAGCCTTCGGTGTGGTAACGCTGCACGCGCTCCATTTCCATCACCTTGGCCGCCAGTTCCTCGTCGCGGTTCCACGGTGCGTACAGGCCGCCATCGAAGCCACCCCAGGCGTTGAAGCCCCAGTCCACGCCACGCACTTCACCCTGGTCGTTGATCACGAAGGTCGGGCCGGTGTCACGCACCCAGGCGTCGTCGTTGCTGATCTCGACCACGCGGATGTTGGGCACATCGAGCTGGCGCCGAGCGTTCTCGTACTGACCGGCGGAAGCCGCCACGGTGACCGGTTCGAAACGAGCGATGGCCTTGGCCAGGGTCACGTGCGCGGCCTGCGCCGGCTTGCCGCCCAGGCGCCAGTTGTCCGGACGCTCCGGCCAGACCATCCACACCTGGGTTTGCGGGGCCCATTCGGCGGGCATGTGGAAACCGTCGGCGCGGGGAGTGGTGTTGAGGGTTTTCATCGATAACCTCTGGGCAACTGGCGGAAAGGGCGGGGCCCGCTGCGCGCACCTCTCACAGCACAAAGCCGCCCCTGCAGGGAATCGCGTCCCCTGTAGGAGCGGCCTTGTGCCGCGAAAGGACCGCAAAGCGGTCCCACCGGCTGATGGCGAACAGTTATAGCCGATAAATATCTGCTTTTAAAGCCAATCTGAAGACCGTTTTCGTATAAAAAACGCTTTCAAACCGATAACAATCGATTTCAGAGCCCTTCGTTGAGAATCCGCTCCACGCTGTCGACAAAGTAGTCCACGCTCGCCCGCGTGGTGCACATCGGCGGCTTGATCTTGAGGATGTTCAGGTAGTCGCCGGTCGGCTGCATGAAGATCCCCAGCTCGCGCAGGCGGTTGCACAGGCGCATGGTCTCCTGCGTGGCCGGCTCCAGCGTCTGCCGGTCGCGCACCAGCTCCAGCCCGAGGTAGAAGCCCGAACCATGGGCGGCCCCCGCCAGCGGATACTTATCGACAAGCGCCTGCAACCGCGCCTTGAAATGCCGTCCCACGTCACGGGCATTGTCCCACAGCCCTTCGTCGCGCATCACGTCCAGCACCGCCATGCCGATGCGGCAGCTGACCGGGCTGCCGCCGGCCGAGGAGAAGAAGTAACCCTCGGCCTCCAGCGCCTCGGCGATCTCGCGGCGGGTGATTACCGCCCCCAGCGGCTGGCCGTTGCCCATGCCCTTGGCCATGGTGATGATGTCCGGCACCACGCCCTGCTCCTCGAAGCCCCAGAAGTACTCGCCCAGGCGCCCGTAACCCACCTGCACCTCGTCGGCGATGCACACCCCGCCCCGCTCGCGCACCTTGGCGTAGGCTGCTTGCAGGTAGCCCTTGGGCAGCGAGATGCCGCCGGCGTTGCCGTACACCGGCTCGCAGATCATGCCCGCCAGCTGGCGGCCACGGCCATCGAGGTCGGCAAGCTTGGCGTCGACATCGCGCAGGTAGTCTGCCGCGCTATCGGCGCCGCGGTAACGGCCGCGGAAGGTGTTCGGCGCCTCCACCGGGTGCACCCAGTCCGGGCGGGTTTCCAGGGCCTGGGGGTTGTCGGCGATGGAGGTGGAGATCGCATCCGTCGCCACCGACCAGCCGTGGTAGGCCTCCAGTACGCTGAGCAGGTCGCGCCCGCCGCTGTAGGCCCAGGCCAGGCGGATCGCCAGGTCGTTGGCCTCGGTACCGCTGTTGACCAGAAACACCCGGTCGAAGCCTTCCGGCGCCACTTCCAGCAAGCGCTCGGAGAACTCGGCAATGGCCGCGTAGTGGAAGCGCGAGTTGGTGTTGAGCAGTGACCATTGGCGCGCCGACTCGGCGACCATGCGCGGGTGGCCATGGCCGAGCACCGCGACGTTGTTGAGCATGTCCAGGTACGAACGGCCCTGCATGTCGATCAGGTAGTTGCGCCAGCCGCGTTCGATATGCGGCGGCTGCTCGTAATAGTGCTTCTGCGAGCGGGCGAAGCTGGCATCGCGGCGGGCCAGCAGTGCCTGGGCGTCGGCCAGGGGTTCGGCAGCGCAATCAAAGCCCAGCAGCGCCGAAGGCGAAGGGCACAGGGTCAGCCAGGCAGCGGCAGCACTGGGTGTGGCGAAAAACGGCGGCACGGCCTGGCCATCGAGGCACAGCTGCACACTGAGGAAGCCACAGGTGGCGCCAAGCGCCTGGCCCCTGGCAAGCACCTGGCCGTCGGCCGGGGCCTCTTCCAGGCCGTTCAGCCACAGGTTCCAGTGCGCCGTGCGCAGGCAGCCACGGTTGTCGCCGGCACGCTGCCAGACACCTTCGGCCGGGGCCTGCAGCAGGCTGCCAGGCAGCAGTTTCAGCTCTACGCCCAGGGCACAGGTGGCGGGCTCTTCAGGGCGGTCGATGTGGGTTTGCGAGAGTCGGTACTGGCCGTGCAGGCTGCAGGCCGGCGCAGGCTGGGTGGCCAGCAGGCGCTGGTCGAAGCCCGGCTGCTCCCAGTTGCCGGCCTCGCAATGCGGGCTGAGCACACTGAGGTCGACTCGGCTCACCACCTGCCCAGCAAGCGCTGGCAATAACGGCAGGCAACCGCTGAAGTCGGCGGTAGCGGGCTGCTTGCCGGCCGCCTGCAGGATGGCCGCTTCCATCAGCGCGGCGGGCACCGCGCAGGCGGTGTCGAAGATCTCCCACTCGTGGGCAATGTTGTCGCGGGTGTACTGATTGAGCGGGTCGATCGCCAACTGCTGCTCACTGCTGAGCACCAGTACGGCGGCACGCAGCTGCACCAGCGGCCAGAGTGCCTGTAATTCGGCCGTTTCCAGCGGGTTGGCAGCCTGGTAGGCGGCTACCGCCGGCAAGATGCGCAGCGGGTCGCCTTCGGCGTGATGCAGCAGTGCTGAACAGGTCACCGACAGGTCGGCAATGCGCCAGCTGCGCAGCAGGTCACCGAAATCGATCACCCCCTGCACTTGCCACTCCCGTTGCCCGTCGCGCGCCCAGACCACGTTGTCGTCGGTGATGTCCAGATGCACGGCCTGGGTCGGCAGTTGCCCGACCAGCGGCGCCAGCCTGTCTGCGGCCTGGCGGGCCAGTTGCGCAACCTGCTGACGGCGTGCCGGATCAGTGAGCACCGGCAGCAGGTGCTCGACCAGTGCCTGGGCATGCCGCGGGTCCCACTGCAAGGTGCGGTCCAGGCCCGGGTGCTCGAAACCTGCCAGCGCCTGGTCCACCTGCGCGCACAGCCTGCCCAGCTCAGCCACCACCGACACCGGCAGGTGCTTGAGGCGGGTCAGCGGCTGGCCTTCGATATAACTGAGCAGCCGCACCCGCAGGGGTTGGCTATCGACCTCAAGCGCCAGCAGCGCCTCACCGGCAAGCGACGGCTGCACCTGCGGCACCGGCACGCCACGTTCGCGCAAGTACGCCAGGGCGGCGTGCTGGGCCTGCAATTCGACTTCGGCATAGCTGCCGTGGCAGGCCTTGAGCACATAGCGCCCCTGGACGCTGTCGAGGAGGAAATTCACATCCTGCTGGCTACCCAGTACCTGCAACTCGCCCCGCAGGTCATAATGCGAACGCAGCAGGGCATGGGCCTGGGCTTCACCGAGTGAAGGGCTGGGCTGGCTCGAACGCTGGATCAGGGTGCTCAGGGGCATGCGGGGGACCTCGGTTTTTTTGCCGCTTATATCGCCACTACTGTTGCCGTTATTCAAGAGGCAGCTCGCATCAGGCGACGGACATCGTGCGCCAGCACGATTTACGACGAGCGGCCACAAACAAACCAGCTAGGCTTTTCGCCAAAGCCCTCAGCAAAGGCCATTGCACATGCGCATTCTCGTCACCGGCGGTGCCGGCTTCATCGGCTCTGCCCTGATCCGCCACCTGATCGGCAACACCGAGCATGAGGTGCTCAACCTCGACAAGCTGACCTACGCGGGCAATCTGGAATCGCTGCAGCCCATCGCCAGCAACAGCCGCTACGAGTTCGTCCAGGCCGACATCGCCGACCAGGCAACGGTCGCCGAGGTCCTGGAACGCTTCCAGCCCGAGGCGATCATGCACCTGGCGGCCGAGTCCCACGTAGACCGATCCATCGATGGCCCCGCGGCCTTCATCCAGACCAACATCGTCGGCACCTATGCCCTGCTAGAAGCTACCCGCGCCTGGTGGTCCCGGCTGCCGGCGGCGCAGCGTCAGGCCTTCCGCTTCCACCATATCTCCACCGACGAGGTGTATGGCGACCTGCATGGCGTCAACGACCTGTTCACCGAAACCACGCCCTACGCGCCCAGCTCGCCCTATTCGGCCAGCAAGGCGGCGTCCGACCACCTGGTCCGCGCCTGGCAGCGCACCTACGGGCTACCGGTGCTGGTGACCAATTGCTCGAACAACTACGGGCCCTACCACTTCCCGGAAAAACTGATCCCGCTGATGATCCTCAACGCCCTGGCCGGCAAACCGCTGCCGGTGTATGGCAACGGCCAGCAGGTGCGCGACTGGCTGTACGTCGAGGACCACGCCCGGGCGCTGCTCAAGGTGGTGACCGAGGGCCAGGTCGGCGAGACCTACAACATCGGCGGGCACAACGAGCAGAAGAACATCGACGTGGTGCTCGAGCTGTGCAAGCTGCTTGAAGAGCTGGCCGCCGAACAACGCCCGGCCGGCATAGCGCATTACAAGGACCTGATCACCTACGTGCAGGACCGCCCCGGCCACGACCTGCGCTATGCCATCGACGCCAGCAAGATCGAACGCGAGCTGGGCTGGGTCCCCGAAGAAACCTTCGCAAGCGGTCTGCGCAAGACCGTGCAGTGGTACCTGAACAACCTTGAATGGTGCCGCCGCGTGCAAGACGGCAGCTATCAAGGTGAACGCCTGGGCAACTCCAACATCAAGGACTTGATCGCATGACCAAAGGTATCGTTCTGGCCGGTGGCTCCGGCACCCGTCTGCACCCCATCACCCTCGGTGTCTCCAAGCAGCTGCTGCCGATCTACGACAAACCGATGATCTACTACCCGGTTTCGGTGCTGATGCTCGCCGGGATCCGCGACATCCTGCTGATTTCCACCCCCCAGGACCTGCCGCAGTACAAGAACCTGTTCGGCGACGGCCACCAGTTCGGCCTCAACATCAGCTACGCCGAACAGCCCTCGCCGGACGGGCTGGCCCAGGCCTTCCTGATCGGCGAGCAGTTCATTGGCGACGACTCGGTGTGCCTGATCCTGGGCGACAACATCTTCCACGGGCAGAGCTTCACCGAACAGTTGCAACGCGCCGTGAAACATGAGTCGGGGGCCACCGTGTTCGGCTATTGGGTCAAGGACCCCGAGCGCTTCGGTGTGGTCGAGTTCGATGAGCAGGGCAATGCCCTGTCGATCGAGGAAAAGCCACTGCAGCCCAAGTCCAGCTATGCCGTGACTGGCCTGTATTTCTACGACAACGATGTGGTGCGCATCGCCAAGGATGTACGCCCGTCGGCACGCGGCGAGCTGGAGATCACCGACATCACCAACGCCTACCTCAAGCGCGGCGACCTGCGCGTGGAGCGTTTCGGCCGCGGCTTTGCCTGGCTCGATACCGGCACCCACGAAAGCCTGCTGGACGCCTCGCAGTACGTGCAGACCATCGAGAACCGCCAAGGGCTGAAAGTGGCCTGCCTGGAAGAGATCGCCTTCAACCAGGGCTGGATCAGCCGTGAAGACTTGCTGGCCAAGGCCGAAAAACTGAAAAAGACCGGATACGGTCAATACCTGGGCAAACTGGCCAAAGAATCTGCATGAACATCATTGCTACCGACATACCCGACGTCCTGATCATCGAGCCCAAGGTGTTCGGTGACGACCGGGGTTTTTTCCTCGAAAGCTTCAACGCCCGGGTGTTCGCCGAACTGACCGGGTACAAGGGCGGCTTCGTCCAGGACAACCACTCGCGCTCGGCGCACAACGTGTTGCGCGGCCTGCACTACCAGGTGCAGAACACCCAGGGCAAGCTGGTGCGGGTGGTCCAGGGCGAAGTGCTGGACGTGGCGGTGGACGTGCGCAGTAGCTCCAGCACCTGTGGCCAGTGGGTTGCGGTGCGCCTGTCCGCCGAAAACCGTCGCCAGTTGTGGATCCCGCCCGGCTTTGCCCATGGCTTCGTGGTGCTGAGCGAATCGGCCGAGTTCCTGTACAAGACCACCGATTACTACAATCCCGGTGCCGAGCATTGCATCCGCTGGGATGACCCCGACCTGAACATCGACTGGCAGTTGCAGGGTGCAGCGCCAAAGCTTTCCGACAAGGACAAACTGGGTAAACGCTTCAGCGAACTGAGCAAGGCAGGGAGCCTGCTGCCATGAAGGTGCTCGTCTGCGGCCACAATGGCCAGGTGGCCCAGGCACTGCAAGGCGCACTGGCCAGCTTGGGCGAAGTCCATCTGCTGGGCCGCGGGCAGCTCGACCTTGCCCACCCGCAGCAGTTGCGCGCGCCGCTGCGTGAACTGAAGCCCGACCTGATCATCAACGCCGCGGCCTACACCGCAGTGGACCAGGCCGAAAGCGAGCCGCAACTGGCCTTCGCCATCAACGCCGAAGCCCCTCGGGTGCTCGCCGAAGAGGCCGCGCGCCTAGGCGTGCCGCTGATCCACTACTCCACCGACTATGTCTTCGATGGCAGCAAGGCACTGCCCTATGACGAGGACGACACACCTAACCCGCTGGGCGTCTATGGACGCAGCAAGCTGGCCGGCGAACAGGCCATCACGGCAGTCGGCGGCGAGCACCTGATCCTGCGCACCAGCTGGGTCTACTCGCGGCATGGACGCAACTTCCTGCTGACCATGCAGCGCCTGCTGCAGGAGCGCCCGCAATTGAAGGTAGTGAACGACCAGATCGGCGCCCCCACCTGGGCCGGCACCATTGCCGCCAGTACCCGCGCCTTGATCGAACGCTGGCAGCAGGGCCAGGCCGGCGCCTGGGGCACCTACCACCTGACCGCACAGGGCGAAACGTCGTGGTTCGGCTTTGCCCAGGCCATCGCGCAGCAGCTCAAGGCACAAGGCCTGCCTTGCGCCGAGCTGCTGCCGATCGCATCAAGCGAGTACCCCACGCCCGCGCAAAGGCCGCTCAACTCGCGCCTGGACTGCTCGCGTCTGGCGCGCCAATGGCAAGTCGCGCAGCCGCACTGGCATCAGGCGCTGATCGACTGCCTGAACTAGCGCATAATTGCGCCAGACTCTTCTGGCGCCCTTTACCGATGATTCCCAAACCCACGCCGCCTCGCCGTCCCCGCTGGCGCAGCCTTGCCCTGCTGGCGCTGTGCCTGACCCCACTGCTGTGGCCCCTGCATCATCTGGCCGAGCGCTACTACCAGGAAGAACTGGCCTCGCAGAACCGCCAGACCCTCGACCTCTACGTCGCCAACCTGCTCGGTACCCTGCACCGCTACGAGACCCTGCCGCAGATCCTCGGCGAACTGCCGGCCCTGCGCGGTGTGCTGGCCGACCCGTTCAAGCTCGAGGCGGTGACCAACGCCAACCGCCTGCTCAAGCACATCACCCAGCAGACCGGTGCCGAAGTGATGTACCTGATGGATGTCAGCGGCAACACCCTGGCCGCCTCCAACTGGGACAAGCAGGACAGCTTCGTCGGCCGCAACTTCTCGTTCCGACCGTACTTCATCGAAGCCATGGACGGCCACCTGGGGCGCTTCTTCGGCCAGGGCACGACATCGGCCAAGCGCGGCTACTTCTTCGCCGCCGCCGTGCACGACCGTGAGCGGGTGATCGGCGTGCTGGTGGTAAAAGTCGACCTCGACCACACCGAAACCCTCTGGGGCCGCACCCCCGAACAGCTGCTTTTGACCGACCAGAACGGCGTGGTGGTGCTCACCTCGCGCCCGGACTGGCGCTTTCGCGCCACCCGTGAGCTGACCGAGGCCGAGCGCCAGGCGATCATTGCCATCCAGCCGTACCCGACCCAGGCGCCGCAGCCGTTGAGCCTGAACCACGACGCCTGGCTCACGCAGACCCGCGACATCAAGGAAACCGGTTGGCAGGTCAGCATCCTCGCGCCGCGCACCCTGGTCGACCGCTCGGTGCAGACGGTCATGGCCATCGGCGCCGGTGCGCTGCTGGTGACCATGCTGCTGGCCGGCCTGGTGATGCAGCGCCGCCGCCATTACATCGACCGCATCGACTTCGAAGCCCGCGCCCGCCATGAGCTGGAAAACCGCGTGGTGGAGCGCACCGCCGACCTTGAAGGCCTCAACACCCGGCTCAAAAGCGCCGTGCTGGAGCGCGAGAACGCCCAGCAGGAGCTTGTGCGCGCCCAGGACGAGCTGGTCCAGGCCGGCAAGCTGTCGGTGCTCGGCACCATGTCGGCGAGCATCAGCCACGAGCTCAATCAGCCGCTGGCAGCAATTCGCAGCTACGCCGAAAACGCCGAGATCCTGCTCGACCACCAGCGTTCCGAGGACGTGCGCGGCAACCTCAAGCTGATCGGCGAACTGACCGGACGCATGGCCTCGATCATCGCCCACCTGCGCGCCTTCGCCCGCCGCGACCGTCACGCTCCGGAAAGCGTGGCCCTGCAGCCGGCGCTGGACGACGCCCTGGCGCTGCTGGCCAAGCGCCGCCGGGCCATGGCCGTGGAGCTGGTGCGTGACCTGCCGGAGGCCACCCTGTGGGTGCAGGCCGGCGAAACCCGCCTGCGCCAGGTGCTCGGCAACCTGCTGGCCAATGCCCTGGACGCGCTCACCGAAAAGGCCAACCCACGCAAGCTGTGGCTAAGTGCCGAGCGCCAGGACGATTGCGTCTACCTGTACATTCGCGACAACGGCCCAGGCTTCAGCCGCCAAGCCCTGGAGCATGCCAAAGAGCCGTTCTTCACCACCAAGACCCGCACCCAGGGCCTGGGCCTGGGGCTGGCCATCTGCGAAAGCCTGATGCGCGCCCTGGGCGGTGAACTGCTGCTGGCCAACCACCCGGAAGGCGGCGCCCTGCTGACCCTGCAACTGCGCGTGGCCAAGCCCGGCGCCAACCTGCAATCTTCGGAGGACACCTCGGCATGACCACCGAGACACTGATCGACAGCCACGCCCAGGTGATCCTGGTCGATGACGACCCGCACCTGCGCCAGGCGCTGAGCCAGACCCTCGACCTGGCCGGGCTCAAGGTCGTGGCGCTGGCCGATGCCCAGGGCCTGGCCGCACGCATCGAGGCCGACTGGCCGGGCGTGGTGGTCAGCGACATCCGCATGCCCGGCATCGATGGCCTGCAGCTGCTGGAGCAACTGCACGCCCGCGACAGCGAGCTGCCGGTGCTGCTGATCACCGGCCACGGCGATGTGCCGCTGGCGGTGCAGGCGATGCGTGCCGGGGCCTATGACTTCCTGGAAAAGCCCTTTGCCACTGACGCGCTGCTCGACAGCGTGCGCCGTGCCCTGGCCCTGCGCCGGCTGGTGCTGGACAACCGCAGCCTGCGCCTGGCACTGAGCGACCGCCAGCAACTGGCCACGCGCCTGGTCGGACTGTCGCCGGCCATGCTACGCCTGCGCGAGCAGATCGGCGCCCTCGCCGGCACCCGCGCCGACGTGCTCATCCTTGGTGAGACCGGCGCAGGCAAGGAGGTGGTGGCGCGTGCGCTGCACGATCTGTCGAGCCGCCGCGATGGGCCGTTCGTGGCGATCAACGCCGGCGCCCTGGCCGAGTCGGTGGTCGAGAGCGAGCTGTTCGGCCACGAGCCAGGGGCGTTCACCGGCGCGCAGAAGCGCCGCATCGGCAAGTTCGAATTCGCCAACGGCGGCACGCTGTTCCTCGACGAGATCGAGAGCATGAGCCTGGATGTGCAGGTCAAGCTGCTGCGCCTGTTGCAGGAGCGGGTGGTCGAGCGCCTGGGCGGCAACCAGTTGATCCCGCTGGACATCCGCATCATCGCCGCGACCAAGGAAGACCTGCGCCAGGCCGCCGACCAGGGCCGCTTCCGCGCCGACCTGTATTACCGCTTGAACGTCGCGCCGCTGCGCATCCCGGCCCTGCGCGAGCGTGGCGATGACATCCTGGTGCTGTTCCAGCATTTCGCCGATGCCGCCAGCGAGCGCCACGGCCTGGCGCCCCACAGCCTGCAACCGGCCCAGCGCGCCATGCTGCTGCGCCACGAATGGCCGGGCAACGTGCGCGAACTGCAGAACGCCGCCGAACGCTTCGCCCTGGGCCTTGAACTGGCCCTCGACGGGCAGCCGCCAGCCACCCCCAACGACGTTCACCTGCCCGTGCCGAGCGGCAACCTCAGCGAACAGGTCGAGCAGTTCGAACGCTCGCTGATTGCCGCCGAACTGGCCCAGCCACACAGCTCCATGCGCAGCCTGGCCGAAGCCCTCGGCATCCCGCGCAAGACCCTGCACGACAAGCTGCGCAAGCATGGCATGAGCTTCGATGGCGCCAGCGGCGGGCACGACGACCATGAGGACAACCGTCAATGAGCACCGACAGCCAGTACCTGCAAGCCGTACTGCACAGCGACATTCCCCTGACCCGCGAAATGGGCATGGCCGTCATCGACTGGCGCGACCACTGCCTGCGCCTGCAGCTGCCGCTGGCCCCCAACGTCAACCACAAGAGCACCATGTTCGGCGGCAGCCTGTATTGCGGCGCGGTGCTGGTGGGTTGGGGCTGGCTGCACCTGCGCTTGCGTGAGCTGGGCATCGATGACGGGCACATCGTCATCCAGGAGGGGCAGATCAGTTATCCACTGCCGGTGACCGGTACTGCCGTGGCGCGTTGCCCAGCGCCGGACGAGAAAGCCTGGGAGCGGTTCCTGACCATGTACCAGCGCCGCGGGCGGGCGCGGTTGACGCTGGAGACGGTGGTGAGCAACGAAGGCAGTGACGAGCCTGCGGTGAGGTTCAGTGGGCAGTACGTGCTGCACCGTTGATATTCCCAGCAGGAGGCTGCGCAGAGGAACCATTGTTCAGTCGCATCGCGCCCCTGTGGGAGCGGCTTTAGCCGCGAAACAGGCGATGCGGTGGATGGCACCGGCGTTGCCGGTGTTCGCGGCTAAAGCCGCTCCCACAGGGCCCTGCTAAATCAGAGAATCTGTGCCCATGATAGGACCTCAGCTATTGATCGAGCCTGCCAGCTCGACCAATGCCTGCCGCCACCCGGCAGCCTTGGGCAACGCCAGGAAAAACGGATTGAGCAACGATTCCCGTGGCGGATAACGAAACGCCTGGCCATCCAGCCCGATCACCTCGCCACCAGCCCCCTCCAGCACGCCCTGCGCGGCAGCGGTGTCCCACTGCGAGGTCGGCGCCAGGCGCGGATAGCAGTCGGCAGCGCCTTCGGCGAGCAGGCAGAACTTCAACGAGCTGCCGATATTGGCCAGTTCCAGCTCACCAACAGCGCTGCTCAGGCCAGCCAGCAGCGCTTCCTGCTCGGGGCTGGAATGCCGGCGGCTGGCGACCACGGTGAAGCGGCCATCCTGTGGCGGTGTGTTGCGCACCTGGATCGCTTGCGCCTCGGCATCGCGCTCGGCACGCCAGGCCCCCAGCTCGCGACCACCGAAGAAACAACGGCCATTGGTCGGCATCGCCACCACACCAAACACCACCTCGCCATTCTCGATCAGCGCAATGTTGACAGTGAACTCTTCACTGCCGGCGATGAATTCCTTGGTACCGTCCAGCGGGTCGACCAACCACCAGCGCTGCCAGGCGGCGCGGGTTTGCAGCGGGATATCGCAGTCTTCCTCGGACAAGACCGGGATCTGCGGCGCCAGCGCCTGCAGGCCATCGGCAATGACCCGGTGCGCAGCCAGGTCGGCAGCGGTCACCGGCGAGTCGTCGGCCTTGGTGTCGACGGCCACGCCTGCGCGCCAGAACGGCAGGATGGCCTCGCCGGCCGACTGGGCGAGCTTGACCACTTGCTGCATCAGTTGCAGATCGTTCATACGCTCAGCACCCCACGCTGGATCAGCAGGTCACGCGCCAGGTACAGCGCCGCCAGGGCCCGGCCTTCGCTGAACTGCGGGTGCATGGCCAGCGCCGACAGCTCGCGCAGGTTGACCTTGTCGACGCGCATCGGCTCCGGCTCATCACCCTCCAGCCGCTCCTCGTACAGGTCGCTGGCCAGCACCACCTGGATCTTCTGGCTCATGTAGCCGGGCGACAACGACAGCTCGGTCAGGTGCTCCAGCTGGCGGGCGCCGAAACCGGCCTCTTCCTTGAGCTCGCGGTCAGCGGCGGCCAGCACGTCCTCGCCCGGCTCGATCAGGCCTTTGGGCAGGGACAGTTCGTATTCATCGGTGCCGCCGCAATATTCCTCGACCAGCACGGCGTGCTCGGCATCGAGCATGGCCACGATCATCACCGCGCCATAACCATTGCCCCGGCCGACCAGTCGCTCATAGGTGCGCTCGGTGCCGTTGGAAAAGCGCAACTGCACGGCTTCGACGCGGAACAGGCGGCTGCTGGCGACGATCTCGCGGCTGAGGACGGTGGGTTTCTGGCGCATGGGGCGGCTCCTTGGCGTGAACGGGTTACTATACCGTGGCTTGTCACCTGATCGAGAGTTTCCCATGCCCGTTCTTCCCTGGTCTGCCATCGATACTGTCCTGCTGGACATGGACGGCACCCTGCTCGACCTGCACTACGACAACCGCTTCTGGCTGCAGCACCTGCCGCAGCGCTACGCCGAGCTGCATGGGGTGAGCCGGGCGATGGCCGAAATGGAGCTGCAGCCGCTGTTCGAACAGCATGCCGGGACGCTGAACTGGTACTGCCTGGACTTCTGGAGCCGCGAGCTGCGCCTGCCGATCCGCGAGCTGAAGCGGGAGATCGCCGAGCTGATCGCCTTGAAGCCGGATGCCGACACCTTCCTCGCCGCCATCCGCAAGGCTGGCAAGCGGGTGGTGATGATCACCAATGCGCACCGCGACTCGCTGTCGCTGAAACTGGAGCGGGTGGAACTGGCGCCGTATTTCGAGCGGTTGATCAGCTCGCACGACTACGGGTATCCGAAGGAAAGCCCGCAGTTCTGGGACGCGTTGCAGGCGGACATCGGTTTTGAACCGGCGCGCAGCCTGTTCATCGATGACACTTTGGCGATTCTGCGCAGTGCCCGGCGGTTCGGGGTGGGGCACTTGCTGGCGGTGCGCCAACCGGATAGTCGGGCCGAGCCTCGGGATACCCAGGAGTTTGCGGCGGTCGAGGATTACCGGGAGTTACTGGTTGGTCTGTGAGGGCCTCTTCGCGGGTAAACCCGCTCCCACAGGATGCAGTGCAGTTACCTGTGGGAGCGGGTTTACCCGCGAAAGGGCCGGATCAGGCGATGATGATCAATCCGGAATACGCAGCACCTGCCCCGGATAGATCTTGTCCGGGTGCTTGAGCATCGGCTTGTTGGCCTCGAAGATCTTGTTGTACTTGTTGGGGTCGCCATACACCTTCTTGGAAATGGCGCTGAGGGTGTCGCCTTTCTCGACCGTGACGAACCGCGCCGCCTGGGCAATCGGCCCGGTGACGACGATCTGGTCATCCACCGACGCCACACCGGCAATGTTGCCGGCCGCCAGGATGATCTTCTCCTTCTCTTCCTGGCTGCTGACCTCGCCCTTGAGGATGACCTTGTCTCCCTCTACAGTGGCCGAGATGTTCGGGTTGCCCAGGCCAACGCTTTCGACGTGTTTCTTCAACTGCTCCTCGGCATTGGCATTGCCCGGGGTCAGCAGGTCGATCAACTTCTCACCGGCTTCCTTCACGAAACTGAACAGGCTCATGTGGCGCTCCTTTGAGGGTGAATCCGTGGAAGCAGGAGTCTAGGCCAATATCCCTCCCCCCGCCCCCGTGCGACCAATCGACGCGGTCTATCACGGCATAGACGCTAGCGATTAGACGCCACCTGCCCGGCGGCCTAGGCTTGTGGCATCAAACTGCCGCCGGTATTCGCCCCGATGAACAGCAAACCTCCGGTCTGCGCGGCGCCCTCGTCCTTCGATCTGCCCGCCGCCAGCAACACCTACGACTACCTCGAGCTCACCGATGCTGCGCGTGACAGCACGCCGCTGGCCGAGGAAGTGGCACTGGCCATCGTCTACAACGGCCTCAACCAGGCAGTGATGCTGGTCAGCCCCACCGACCTTGAAGACTTCGCGGTCGGTTTCAGCGTCGGCAGCGGCATCGTCAGCGGCACTGACGAAATCTACGATGTGAAACTCTCCGGCAGCGGCTCGGCCTTGTATGCCGACCTGGAAATTTCCAGCCGCGCCTTCTGGGACTTGAAGAACCAGCGCCGGCAGATGGCCGGCACCAGCGGCTGCGGCCTGTGCGGTGTCGAAGCCCTGGAGCAGGCGCTGCCCGAACTGAAGACACTGCCCGGGGCCCCCTTGCCCCCGGCCCATTGGCTCAAGGACCTGCGCCAGCGCATCGATGCCTTCCAACCCCTCGGCCAGCACTGCGGTGCGGTGCACGCCGCGCTGTTCATGGACCGCGACGGCCAGCTGCTGCTGGGCCGCGAGGACATCGGCCGGCACAACGCCCTGGACAAGCTGATCGGCGCCCTGCTGCGCCAGCGCATCGACACCACGGGTGGCCTGGCCATCGTCACCAGCCGTTGCAGCCTGGAACTGATCCAGAAGGTACTGCGCGCCGGCATCCAGACCCTGGTCAGCCTCTCGGCGCCCACGGGCCTTGCCCTGCAATGGGCACGCAAGCACAACCTCAACCTTATCCATCTGCCCAAACACAGCGCACCGCGGGTATTCAGCCCAGCGGCGGAGTAGTAACAGCCGTGACCTCGTACGAAAAACTCCCGGACAACGCCCCTGCCTCTTCCCCTCGCTACAAGCCTTACCCCGGCCCCGCCGGTGGCTGGGGCGCGCTGCGCAGCGTGGCCAAGGCCTGGGTCGGCAGCGACAACGCCCTGAAGAACCTGCGCGCCCTGCTCAAGACCAACCAGAACGGCGGCTTCGACTGCCCCGGTTGCGCCTGGGGCGACTCCCCCGAGAGCGGCATGGTCAAGTTCTGCGAGAACGGCGCCAAGGCGGTCAACTGGGAAGCCACCAAGCGCCGTGTCGATGCGGCTTTCTTCGCCCGCTACAGCGTCAGCGCGCTGCGCCAGCAAAGCGACTACTGGCTTGAATACCAGGGCCGGTTGACCGAACCGATGGTCTACGACCCGGTCACCGACCGCTACCAGCCGATCGAATGGGACGCGGCCTTCGCCTTGATCGCCCGCCACCTGAACAACCTGGCCAGCCCCGACCAGGCCGAGTTCTATACCTCCGGCCGGGCCAGCAACGAGGCGGCGTACCTCTACCAGTTGTTCGTGCGTGCCTACGGCACCAACAATTTCCCCGACTGCTCGAACATGTGCCACGAGGCCAGCGGCGTTGCCCTGAGCCAGAGCGTTGGCGTGGGCAAGGGCACGGTCACCTACGACGACTTCGAACACGCCGACGCGATCTTCGTCTGGGGCCAGAACCCCGGCACCAACCACCCGCGCATGCTCGACCCGTTGCGTGACGCGGTGAAGCGCGGCGCCCAGGTGGTGTGCATCAACCCGCTCAAAGAGCGTGGCCTGGAACGCTTCCAGCACCCGCAGAACCCGCTGGAGATGCTGACCAACAGCGATCGCCCGACCAACACTGCGTTCTTCCGCCCGGCCCTGGGCGGCGACATGGCACTGCTGCGCGGCATGGCCAAGTTCCTGCTGCAGTGGGAGCGCGAGGCGCAGGCCAAGGGCGAACCGGCGATCTTCGACCACGCCTTCATCGCCGAGCACGGCCATGGCGTGGACGAGTACCTGGCGGTGGTGGATGCCACGCCCTGGGAGCAGATCGAGGCGCAGTCCGGCCTTGCCCTGGCCGACATCGAACTGTCGGCGCGCATGTACTGCAAAGGCAAGCGGGTGATCATGTGCTGGGCCATGGGCATCACCCAGCACCGTCACTCGGTGCCGACCATCCAGGAAATCGTCAACCTGATGCTGCTGCGCGGCAACCTCGGCGCACCCGGCGCAGGCCTGTGCCCGGTACGCGGCCACAGCAACGTGCAGGGTGACCGCACCATGGGCATCAACGAACTCCCACCGGTGTTCCTGCTCGACGCCATCGAAAAGCGCTTCGGCTTCAGCGTGCCGCGCCACAACGGCCATAACACCGTCGAGGCGATCCACGCCATGCTCGAAGGCCGGGCCAAGGTGTTCATCGGGCTGGGCGGCAACTTCGCCCAGGCCACCCCGGACACCGAACGCACCGCCCAGGCCCTGCGCAATTGCGAGCTGACCGTGCAGATCAGCACCAAGCTCAACCGCAGCCACCTGGTCCATGGCAAGCAAGCGCTGATCCTGCCGTGCCTGGGCCGCACCGATATCGACCTGCAAAGCGATGGCCCGCAGGCGGTCACGGTGGAGGACTCGTTCAGCATGGTCCATGCCTCCAACGGCCAGCTCAAGCCGCTGTCCAGGCAGATGCGCTCCGAGCCCGCCGTGGTCGCCGGCATCGCCGCTGCCACCCTGGGCAAGCAGCCGGTGGACTGGCACTGGCTGGTGGCCGATTACGATCGCATCCGCGCGCTGATCGCCGACACCATCCCGGGCTTTGCCGACTTCAATGAGCGCCTGCGCCTGCCGGGCGGTTTCTACCTGGGCAACAGCGCCGCCAGCCGCCAGTGGAAAACCGCCACCGGCCGCGCCAACTTCAAGGCCAACCTGCTGCCCGACAGCCTGCTCGACGAGCGGGTGCGCGCCAGCGGCCAGCGGCCGGACCTGATCATGCAGTCGATGCGCTCGCACGATCAGTACAACACCACCATCTATGGCATGGACGACCGCTACCGCGGCGTGCGCGGCCAGCGCGACGTACTGTTCGCCAACGAAGCCGACATCGTCCGCCTGGGCTTCCAGCCGGGGCAGAAGGTCGACATCGTGTCGCTGTGGGGGGATGAGCATGTGCGCCGGGTGCAGGGCTTCACCCTGTTGGCGTTCGACATTCCTGCCGGGCAGGCGGCGGCCTATTACCCCGAGGTGAACCCGCTGGTGCCGCTGGAGAGCATTGGCGAAGGTAGCCATACGCCGACGTCCAAGTTCATTGCCATCAAGCTGGAGCGAGCGCGGGACGACGGGCGGATCATCTAGTGCTTGCCAGGGTGGGCCTTGTGGGAGCGGGCTCGCCCCGCGATAGGCTCTACCTGTCAACCTCGTCCAGCCGGCAGGCCCTATCGCGGGGCAAGCCCGCTCCCACGCTGGAATCTGCACTCTTAACTCTGCGCAGTCTCTTTTCACCCAGGCGACACCCACAAAAAAAGCCCTGTCCGCAACGGATCAGGGCTTTGTCATAAAGGCCTCAGACCACCGAAATTCGAGAAAGTTTCATACATAATTCAATAACTTAGAGAATTGTGTACAACTCGTGCTACTCGTCGGATTTCCATTGCCAGCCGCCTCGCCGAGCCTCAAATTCCGCCTCGTCATCCCTCTGAGGCTCTCTTGATGAAGAAGTACTCCTCGATTCTGTTGTTGTCTTTCAGCTTGCTCAGCGGCGTGGCCATGGCAGGCGGCACCACCGAGGCCGGCATTGGCGGCGCATTGGGTGGGGTACTGGGCTCCGTGGTGGGCAACTCCATCGGTGGTAGCACCGGCGGCGCCATCGGTGCCGGCCTGGGCGGCGCTGCCGGCGGTGCCCTGGGTGCCGACAAGCGCCAGCGTGGCGAAGCGGCCATCGGTGGCGCGCTGGGCGCAGCCGGCGGCAACGTGGTCGGTCGCTCCATGGGCGGCACCACCGGCAGCTACATCGGTGCGGCAGCCGGCGGCGGCGCCGGTGGCGCATTGGGTAACTACATGGGCAACAAGGCCGACGAAGACGAGCGCCACGATTCGCGCCGCTATCGCCGCGACTACGATGATCGCCGTTACTACGACCGCGGCCACCACTACGGCCACCGCAAGCACAAGCGCCACTGGCGCGACTGATCGCCAGGCTTAAGCCTTGCGCCTAGGCCCCGCCCTCATCGGCGGGGCCTTTTCGTTTGCGCCAATGCCCGAGGATTAGGGGCCGCCCCGATATGGAGGCCAGTAGCCACTAGTTATCATTCCCTGCTTCCACCTTGAACAGGACGCAGGGAATGCGCGTGATCAGCCTCCCCTTCATCTGCTCGCCTCCAGCCCCAGGAGGTTGAAGCATGCCCACCCGCACTCGCCCGCCACTGCTCAGCGAAGCCAGCTTTGCACGCATTCGCCAACGGGTTGTGCAGGCGACCGGCGTGCATCTGGCCGACGACCGCCGGGCAGTGGTTGCAGCGCGCTTGCACAAGCGCCTGAAAGCCCATCGCCTGGCAGACTTCGAGCACTATCTGGCCCTGCTCGACAGCGAACATGGCGCAACAGAACACGAGCACCTGTTACGCCTGCTGGTCGCCCGCGACAGCTACTTCTTCCGCGAACACCGCCATTTCGAATGGCTGGCCGGCTGGCTGGCTGAACATCAGCACCCTGTGCGCCTGTGGAGCGCCGCCTGCGCCACTGGCGAAGAAGCCTGGAGCCTGGCCATGGTCGCCGCCGAAAACGCCCGCCACCCAGGCTGGCAGGTGCTGGCCAGCGATTTCGATCCGCAGGTGCTGGAGCACGCAGCCGCCGGCATTTACGACATTGCCCAGGCCCGCTACTTCCCGGAAGGCTGGCTGGCCCGCCACTGCCTGTGCGGGGTAGGTGAAATGGCCGGGCGACTGCGCGTCGCCCCCGCCCTGCGCGGGCAGGTAGGCTTCGAGGCGATCAACCTGATTCAACCCCTGCCGGAGCGGCTCGGCCAGTTCGACGCCATCCTGCTGCGCAACCTGCTGTCCAGCCTCGCCCCGACCTACAAGCGCGAGGTGCTGCGCCGCGTGCTGGCACAACTGCGCCCTGGCGGCTTGCTGATCATCGGGCACAGCGAGAGCATCCACGAATTGGACCTGCCCCTGCGCCCGTTGCTGCCCTCGGTGTTCGAGCGCTTATGATCAGATGCACTGACTGCGCCCCCGGCGCCGCAGTGCCCTTGCGGATCGAGCCGGCCTGCCGCCCCCCTTTCCCTTGCGAAACAGGCCTTGACCCATGCCTTGCCGTATCCTGCTTGCCGACGATTCGCCGCTCTTTCGCGCCGGCCTGCGCGCCCTGCTTGAACAGAAAAAGGACTTCGCCGTAGTCGGCGACACCGACGATGCCATGGCCGCCGTAAACCTCGCCGAGAAGCTCAAGCCGAATATCGTGGTGCTCGACATGAGCGGTGAGCTGGACAACCAGCAAGCCCTGCAGGAACTGTTCATTCGCGCCCCGGCCAGCCGTGTGCTGATGTTTTCCGCGCGCTCCGAGCTGGAACACGTGCTCAACTGCCTGCAGCTCGGCGCCCATGGCTTCCTGCTCAAGAATGCCTCGGTGGGTGAGCTGGAGCAGGCCCTGCAGACCCTGCGCCACGGCGGCCAGTACCTGTCATCGGCGGTGCTGCCGATGGTCATCGACCAGGCCCTCAAGCACAGCCGCAAACGCCCGGCAGGTCAGGTGCAGACGCCGCTGACCACCCGCCAGCTGGAGATCCTGCGGCTGATCGCCCGTGGCGAAACCACCCGCTCCATCGCCGATGGCCTGGGCCTGAGCATCAAGACGGTGGAGGCGCACCGCTCGCAGATCATGCATCGCCTGCAGATCCACGACGTGCCGGGGCTGGTGCTGTTTGCCGTACGCGAAGGGATCATCCGCCTCAACGATTGAGCGACAGCCCGGCGAGGATCAGCTGCAGCGTCTCTGGCAATGCCGCCGGGCGCCCCGAAGCACGCTCGACGAACACCTGCACCAAGGTACCTGCCGCGCAGGCTTCGGCCTCGCCAGGGCGGAACAGCGCCAGGCGATACTCCACCGTGCTGCCCGCAAGGCGCGTGATGCCCAGGCCCACTTCGAGCACGTCGGGGAAGCCAGGCAGCGCGAAGAAGTCTGCCGCCGAACTGACCACGAAGCCGGCCAGTTCGCCGTCACGCAGGTCCAGCTCGGCCTGTTCGACGAGGAACGCCTGGATGGCCGTCTCGAAGAAGCCGTGCACGGTGGAGCCGGCGAGGTGGCCGTTGAGGTCGTTGTCCTGGGGACGGGTGAGGATGGGATGGAAATGGGAGAAGGCGGTGCGCTGAGGGGATTCGGTCATTGGACTTGCCCGGTTTCGATATTCAGATGCCCTAAGTGAAACAGAATATTCGAGCTGGAGTGTGCCTTTCTCGCCTCTTCATCGCCCGCCGTGAAAGCCAGCACAAAACTATCAGACACAAAAAAGCCGCCCTAAAGGGCGGCTTTCTCGTTCGAACCGGCAGCCGCTTACAGCTGCGGGCCAGCGCCTTTGATGGCGTCGGAAACTTCGAACTTCTTGAAGTTTTCGATGAACAGCTTGGCCAGGCCCTTGGCGGCTTCGTCGTAGGCAGCCTTGTCAGCCCAGGTGTTGCGCGGGTTGAGCAGCTCGGTCTCGACGCCCGGAACGGCCTTCGGCACGTCCAGGTTGATGATGTCCAGGTGCTCGGTCTCGGCACCCACCAGAGCGCCGCTCTGGATGGCAGCGATCACGCCACGGGTGGTCGGGATGCTGAAGCGCTTGCCAACGCCGTAGCCGCCGCCGGTCCAGCCGGTGTTGACCAGGTAGACCTTGGAGCCGAACGCCTTGATGCGCTTGATCAGCAGCTCGGCGTAAACGCCAGCCGGGCGCGGGAAGAACGGCGCGCCGAAGCAGGTGGAGAAGGTCGACTTGATGCCGCCGCCCGAACCCATTTCGGTGGAACCGACCAGCGCGGTGTAGCCGGACAGGAAGTGGTAGGCCGCCTGCTCGTTGTTGAGGATCGACACGGGCGGCAGTACGCCGGTCAGGTCGCAGGTCAGGAAGATGACCGCGTTCGGCTCGCCGCCCAGGTTCTCTGCCGAGACCTTCTCGACATGCGCCAGCGGGTAGGCGGCACGGCTGTTCTGGGTCAGGCTCACGTCGGCGTAGTCGGCGTGCTTGTTGGCGTCGATCACGACGTTTTCCAGCACCGCGCCGTGCTTGATGGCTTTCCAGATGACCGGCTCGTTCTTCTCGGAGAGGTCGATGCACTTGGCATAGCAACCGCCTTCGATGTTGAAGACCACGCCCTCACCCCAGCCGTGCTCGTCGTCACCGATCAGGTAACGGCTTTCGTCGGCCGACAGGGTGGTCTTGCCGGTGCCGGACAGGCCGAAGAACAGGGTGACGTCACCCTCTTCGCCGATGTTGGCGGCGCAGTGCATCGGCAGCACGTCGGCGGCCGGCAGCAGGAAGTTCTGCACCGAGAACATGGCTTTCTTCATTTCACCGGCGTAACGCATGCCGGCGATCAGCACCTTCTTCTGGGCGAAGTTGATGATCACGCAGCCATCGGAGTTGGTGCCGTCACGCTCAGGCACGCACTCGAAGTTGGCGACGTTGAGGATCTGCCACTCACCACGGCCAGCCGGGTTGTACTGCTCGGGGTTGATGAACAGGCAACGGCCGAACAGGTTCTGCCAGGCGGTCTGGGTGGTCATCTTGACCGGCAGGTAGTGCTCGGCCGCAGCGCCTACGTGAACGTAGGAAACGAAGTGATCCTGGGCGTTGTTGAACGCCTCCACGCGGTCCCACAGGGCATCGAACTTGTCGGCCGGGAACTTGCGGTTGATCGGGCCCCAGCCAATCTGGTCCTGGGTGGAAGGTTCTTCGACGATGAAACGGTCAGCCGGCGAACGGCCAGTACGGTGACCGGTTTCGACAACCAGCGCGCCAGTATCGGCCAGCACGCCTTCACCGCGTTGCAGCGCTTCTTCAACCAGCTTATCGACGCTCAGGTCGGTGTACACGGTGTTGTTGGCTTGCGTCATGAGATACCCCATCCGGCCCGAGGCCGAGTGCTCCAAACGTTTTGTAGTTGTCTCGAAAAAACTACTACAGCGAAAAAAGTGGCCGGATTATGCCAGAAACGCCCAAAAAAAGTAGGCCCCTCCTGTCAGAACTGCGCTTTTGCGCAATTCGACAGGAGAAAGCCCTGTAGTTAACCGTTTCAGTGCTGAGTTTCTGATGGTGCGTCGGTGCCACCACCGGCAAACAATTGCTCTACATCGCTTGCATCGAAGAAATAGCGCTCATTGCAGAACTGGCAATCGATCTCGACCTTGCCGCCGCATTCGACCACCAGCGCCTTGGCATCGGGTTCGCCGAGACTGATCAGGGCGTTGCCGGAACGCTCGCGCGAGCAGCTGCAGCGGAAGCGTAGCGGCTGGATATCGAACAGGCGAACCGCGTCCTCGTGGTACAGGCGGTGCAGCACGGTTTCGTTGTCCAGGCCGAGCAGCTCTTCGGCCTTCACGGTGCTGGCCAGCGCCTTGACGTGGGCCCAGCTTTCGTCGCGCTCCTCGCTGTCCTTGTGGATCTCGGCCGGCAGTTGCTGCACCAGCAGGCCGCGGGCGCGCACGCCATCGGCGACCAGGGAGATGCTGGTATTCACCTGCTGCGACATGACGAAGTAGTTGGTGAAGCACTCCGACAGGTTCTTGCCATCCAGCTCGACGGTGCCCTGATAGCGCTGGCCCTTGACCGGAATGATGGTCAGCACCAGGTGGCCGCCGGGCATCAGGTCGGCAAGGGTCGCATCGTCGTTGATCTGCTCGGCTTCATAGCGCGCCAGCCCGCGGATCTCGTGCTCGCTGGTGTATTCGATGGCCAGCAGCGGCACCGGGCCCTGGGACTGAGCCTGGAGCACCAGCAGCCCATCGAACTTCAACGAACCCACCAGCAGCGCAGCGGCGCCCATCAGCTCGCCCAGCAAATGCTGGACCGGGCGCGGGTACTCGTGCCTGGCCAGCACCTCGGCGTAGCTGCGTTCCAGCGCGACCATCTCGCCGCGCACGTCGCGGTCGTCGAACAGGAAGCGTTGGGTGAAATCTGTATCTGGCAAGTCGCTCATGGTTGTCTGGCTATCTGAAAATGATGTCAAAATAATTACAGGAGGCTGAGAGGCCCGTCATAGAGCGCTCAAAACGCGCTAATTCCCGCTGGAGATCGAGGTATTTTATGGATAATCGACCACTGTTCCAAGCAAGGTGGTCCTGGGGACCCTTGGCGGCCTGCACGCTGCTGCCCATCGCACTACTGTGTTTCTGGTTATGGCCCGTTGGCCAGAACCTGTGCCTGACTTTCGACGAGTGGCTGTTCCACAGCCTTAACGCCCCGCTGGCCGACCATGTGCTCTGGCGCTCCATCTGGGCCGTCGGCAGCCTTCGCCCGTTCGACCTCCTGGTCGGGGTGATCATGCTGTCGCTGCTGATCCGCGGCGACTGGGTATTCAAGGCAATTCAGGTGCGCCAGGCGTTTTTCGGCTTCCTGGTGACCCTTTTACTCTTAGTGGTGATTCGTGCGCTGTTTTCCAAGTGGGTCGCTGCAATGGGTTGGCAACACAAAAGCCCGTCGATGGTCCTCGACAACGCCATTCACCTGAGCGATCTCTACCCGCACCTGGAAGCCAAGTGGGAGCTCAAGGACCGTTCCGGCCAGAGCTTCCCGGGTGACCATGCCTCGGTGCTGCTGGTCTGGGCGCTGTTCATGAGCCTGTTCAGCCGCCGCTTGCTGCAGCACCTGGTGATCTGGGCGCTGGCCTGCCTGTTCATGCTGCCGCGCCTGGTGGCGGGTGCGCACTGGGGGCAGGACGACTACATCGGCGGGTTGCTGATGGCGGTGCTGGCATTGGGTTGGAGCTGCCACACGCCGCTGGCGGCCAAGGCCAGTGCGGCGCTGGTGCGCTGGACGGCGCCGTTGTTCAGCCTGCTGGGCAGGTTGCCGTTGGTCGGGCGAATGAGCGTGTTGCGCACCGCCTGACCTCCCGCATCGCGGGGCAAGCCCGCTCCCACGACTTGCCCCGCGAATGCATTATTCGAAACTGCCATGCAGCTGGTGAATCTGCCGGCGCTGCTTCTTGTTCGGCCGCCCGTCGGTGGTCACGCCCATCGCCCCGGCCTTGCGCAGCTCGGCCGCCTGCTCGCGGCGCTTCACGCTCTCGGCGGTTTCTTCATACAGCGTCTGCGCTTCCGGCGCGCCACGGCGTACCGCCGACAACGCCTTGACCACCACGGTGCGCTCGTCGAAGCCGGTGCGCAGCAGGAATTCGTCGCCCACCCGTGGCTCCTTGCCCGGCTTGCAACGCTCACCGCGGCAGTGCACCTTGCCGCTCTCGATGGCCGCCTTGGCCAGCGCACGGGTCTTGTAGAAGCGCGCCGCCCACAGCCATTTGTCCAGGCGGACCTTGTCATCGTCTTCAGGCTTTTGTGCCATGGTTTTTCCTCGAATTCTGTCTTTCACGGAACTGTACTACCGTGACTGACGGATGCAAAAAGTCCGTGCCGTCATTACAGTTCACCACCTTATCCGCAGGGCACGCTCCGTGAAGACATTTGACCACCTGACTGTGATCGGCCTGCGCGAGTGGGTCGCCCTGCCCGACCTCGGCCTGGCCGGCCTGCGCGCCAAGATCGACACCGGCGCCAGCACCTCGAGCCTGCACGCCACCGACGTCGAACCCTTCGAGCGCGACGGCCAGCCCTGGGTGCGTTTCACCGCGCACCTGGGCTCGGTGGTGCAACTGCGCCACCGCCGCTGCGAGGCGCCGCTGGTGACCATGAAAAGCATCAAGAGCTCCAACGGCCAGGCCCAGGCCCGCTACGTGATCCGCACCACCCTGGCACTGGGCGACCGGGTCTGGGAAGTGGAGTTCACCCTGGCCTGCCGCAAGAACATGCGTTATCGGCTGCTGCTGGGCTCCAAGGCGCTCATCCACGGCCAGTTGGTCGTCAACCCCGGCCTCAAGTACGTCCAGGACAAACCGGCCTTCCCGGCCACCCTTTCCCCTGTCACAGGTGCTGCATGAAGATCGCTGTGCTGTCGCGCAATCCGCGTCTGTATTCCACCCGCCGCCTGGTCGAGGCCGGTACCCAGCGGGGCCATGAAGTGGTGGTGGTCGACACGCTCCGGGCCTACATGAACATTGCCAGCCACAAGCCGCAGATCCACTACCGCGGCAAGCCGCTGGAAGGCTTCGATGCGGTGATTCCGCGCATCGGTGCCTCGGTCACCTTCTACGGCTGCGCGGTGCTGCGCCAGTTCGAGATGATGGGTGTCTACCCGCTCAACGAATCGGTGGCCATCGCCCGTTCGCGGGACAAGCTGCGCTCGCTGCAGCTGCTGTCACGCCGTGGCATCGGCCTGCCGATCACAGGCTTTGCCCACTCGCCGGACGACATTCCCGACCTGATCCAGATGGTCAACGGCGCACCTCTGGTGATCAAGGTGCTCGAAGGCACCCAGGGCATCGGCGTGGTGCTGTGCGAAACCACCAAGGCCGCCGAGTCGGTGATCGAGGCGTTCATGGGCCTGAAGCAGAACATCATGGTCCAGGAATACATCAAGGAGGCCGGCGGCGCCGACATCCGCTGCTTCGTGGTCGGCGACAAGGTGATCGCCTCGATGAAGCGCCAGGCCAAGCCCGGCGAATTCCGCTCCAACCTGCACCGCGGTGGCGTGGCCAGCCTGATCAAGATCACCCCCGAGGAACGCATGACGGCGATCCGCGCGGCCAAGGTGATGGGGTTGAGCGTGGCGGGTGTGGATATCCTGCGCTCCAACCACGGGCCGCTGGTGATGGAGGTGAATTCGTCACCGGGGCTGGAAGGGATCGAGGTGACCACCGGCAAGGATGTGGCCGGGATGATCATCGAGCATCTGGAGAAGAATGGCGGGCCGAATCAGACCCGGACCAAGGGCAAAGGCTGAAATCGATCGCGGGGCAAGCCCGCTCCCACGCCATCCAACTGGACGAGGGCGTGGGAGCGGGCTTGCCCCGCGATGCATTCACACAGCGTTACGCGGCAACAACAACCCCAGCGGCAAGCGCACCCGCGCCTCGATCCCGCCACCCGAGCGATTGCGCAGCTCGACATTGCCACCATGCTGCGCGGCAATCCGCTTGACGATCGCCAACCCCAGCCCGGTGCCCTTGCCACCGCGTGCCCGGTCGCCACGGATGAACGGGTTGAAGATGGTCTCCAGCTCCGACTCGTCGATGCCCGTGCCACGGTCCAGCACACTGAGCACCACGTATGGCGCGCTCTGGTCACCCGACACATAGGCCGCCACCTCCACGCCCTTGCCGGCGTGGTGCAGGGCGTTGCCGATCAGGTTGCCGAGCATGCGCTTGAGCGACACACGGCGCAGCGCGAACGGCGGGATCGGCTCCAGGCACAGTCGCACGCGCTCCTTGGGCTGGTTGTACGGCGCCACCACTTCACGGATCAGCTCATTGAGGTCGACCTCCTCCACCGGCTCGTCGCGCCCGTCACGGATGAACGCCAGGAACTGGTCGAGGATCGCATCCATGTCTTCGATGTCGCGGACCATGTCGTCGCTGAGGTCGCTGTCGTTGTCCATCAGCGACAACGACAGGCGCAACCGGGTCAAGGGCGTGCGCAAGTCATGGGACACACCGGCCAGCATCAACTCGCGCTCACGCCCGGCCTGTTCGACGTCCTCGGCCATCTGGTTGAACGCCCTGTACACCTCGGTCATCTCGCTGGGGGTGTCGCTGACCGGCAGGCGCACGCTGCGCCCCTGGCCCAGCTGGCGGGCAGCGAACACCAGGCGCTTGAGCGGCTGGTTGAGCTGGCGCACGAAGATCCACGCCGAGGCGGTGGACAACAGGCCGATGGCCAGGAACCAGCCCAGCACGTTCCAGATCTTCTGCCCGCGCAATGGGTGCGGGTACAGCGGCACCTTGAGCCAGCCCGGGCCCAGGCTCGGCGCATTCACCCACAGCGCCGGTGGTGCGTGGATACGCAGGCGCACCTCGGTGTCATCACCCAGTTCGGCCTGCATCTGGCGCTGGTAGATCTCGCTGTACGGCCAGTGCTGCTCGCCTTCCGGCACACCGGAACCGGTAACCCGGATCAGCCCGGCAGCCTCGGCGATCTTGTCACGGTTCTCTTCATCCGCCGCCCAGTAGGCGCGCAAGGTCAGGGCCACGCCATGGCTGTACTGGCGATCGACCAGCACGTCCTCGTTCATCAGCAGGTACACCAAGGTCAGTGCCTTGGAGAACAGCACGACGATCAGCACCAGCCACAGGGTGCGGGCGAAGAAACTTTGCGGGAACCAGAGAGGGGTTTTCATCGATCACTACTAATCAGCAAGGGCAACGTAAAAAAGCCGCACGCCACAGACGAAAACAGGGCGGCTCCTGCGAGCCGCCCTGCACCGTCGCAACGAGCCGGCTGGCTCATTTGCCGGCGTTTCCGTCCGGCACGAAGACGTAGCCCACGCCCCACACGGTCTGGATATAACGCGGCTTGGACGGGTCGGGCTCGATCATCCGGCGCAGGCGCGAGATCTGCACGTCGATGGAGCGCTCCAGCGCATCCCATTCGCGGCCACGGGCCAGGTTCATCAGTTTGTCGCGGGTCAGCGGCTCGCGGGCGTGCATCACCAGGGCCTTGAGCACGGCGAACTCGCCGGTGGTAAGCATGTGCGTTTCGTCGCCGCGCTTGAGTTCGCGGGTGGCCAGCGACAGTTCGTAGTCACCGAAGGTGACGGTCTCTTCCTCGCTGCCCGGCGCGCCCGGCACCGTCGGCGACTGGCGACGCAGCACAGCCTTGACCCGGGCCACCAGCTCGTCGGGGTTGAACGGCTTGGCCAGGTAGTCGTCGGCGCCCAGCTCCAGCCCTTTGATGCGGCTGAGTTCATCGCCCTTGGCGGTGAGCATGATGATCGGGATCTGGTTGTTCGATGCGCGCAGGCGCTTGCACGCGGACAGGCCGTCCTCGCCCGGCAGCATCAGGTCGAGCACCACCAGGTTGAACACCTCACGGGCCAGCAGGCGGTCCATCTGTTCGACGTTGGGCACGGTGCGCACACGGAAGCCCTTGCTGGTGAAAAAACGGTCCAGCAGGCTGCTCAGGCCTGGGTCGTCGTCGACGATGAGAATCTTGTCGCCATCTGCGGCGTTTGCGGTGCTGGTCATGAATTGCTCCTCTGAGATCGCCGCGCATTATGGCGTAGCCATTGCAGCGCGTGCCGTGTGCATTGTTAGCAGATTTTTCCCATGCTGCCACTTCCATGCCAAAGCCCCATGGCCCGGCGCCATCACCGCAAGCCCGGCACGATGGGTATAATGCGCGCCTTTCACCCAGCGCCGCCGGGCTTGAACAGCCACCCGCGGCCTTGCATTCACTATTTGTCAGGTGGTTCTCATGGACAGCATCAACAGCCGTATCGCCGAGGAACTGGGCGTGCGCCCACAACAGGTCGAAGCGGCCGTGGGCCTGTTGGACGAAGGCTCGACCGTGCCCTTCATCGCCCGTTACCGCAAGGAAGTGACCGGCAGCCTGGACGACACCCAGCTGCGCCACCTGGAAGAGCGCCTGCGCTACCTGCGCGAACTCGACGACCGGCGCGCCAGCATCCTCGCCAGCATCGAGGAACAGGGCAAGCTGACCCCGGAGCTGGCCCGCGAAATCAAGCTCGCCGACACCAAGACCCGCCTCGAAGACCTCTACCTCCCCTACAAGCAGAAGCGCCGCACCAAGGGCCAGATCGCCTTGGAAGCCGGCCTGGGCGAGCTGGCCGACGGCCTGTTCAACGACCCGCAGCTCAACCCTGAAAGCGAAGCGGCGCGCTTCGTCGACGCCGAAAAAGGCGTGGCCGACGTCAAGGCAGCCCTCGAAGGCGCCAAGTACATCCTCATGGAGCGCTTCGCCGAAGACGCCGCCCTGCTGGAAAAACTGCGCAACTTCCTCAAGCAGGAAGCCGTGCTCAGCGCCCGTCTGGTGGCCGGCAAGGAAGAGGAAGGCGCCAAGTTCCGCGACTACTTCGCCCATGACGAACTGCTGCGCAGCGCCCCGTCGCACCGCGCCCTGGCGATCTTCCGCGGGCGCAACGAAGGCGTGCTGAGCGCCTCGCTGAAAGTCGGCGAAGAGTTGCCCGGCACCCTGCACCCGTGCGAAGTGATGATCGGCAGCCACGTCGGTATCGAAAACCGCAACCGCCCGGCCGACAAGTGGCTGGGCGAAGTGGTGCGCTGGACCTGGAAGGTCAAGCTGTACACCCACCTGGAAACCGACCTGTTCGGCGAGCTGCGCGACAACGCCGAAGGCGAGGCGATCAACGTGTTCGCCCACAACCTGCACGACCTGCTGCTGGCCGCCCCGGCCGGCCCGCGCGCCACCCTGGGCTTCGACCCGGGCCTGCGCACCGGCTGCAAGATCGCCGTGGTCGACGCCACCGGCAAGCTGCTGGACCACACCACGGTGTACCCGCATGCGCCGAAGAACGACTGGGACCGCACGATCTCGATCATGGCCGCCCTGTGCGCCAAGCACTCGGTGGAGCTGGTCGCCATCGGCAACGGCACCGCCAGCCGCGAAAGCGACAAGCTGGTCGCGGAGCTGGTGAAAAAGTATCCAGCCCTGAAGATCACCAAGATCATGGTGTCCGAGGCCGGCGCCTCGGTGTACTCGGCCTCGGAACTGGCCGCCCGTGAATTCCCCGACCTGGACGTATCGATCCGTGGCGCCGTGTCGATCGCCCGCCGCCTGCAGGACCCGCTGGCGGAGCTGGTGAAGATCGACCCGAAATCCATCGGCGTCGGCCAGTACCAGCACGACGTGTCGCAGGTGAAACTGGCCCGTGGCCTGGACGCCGTGGTCGAGGACTGCGTGAACGCCGTGGGCGTGGACGTCAACACCGCTTCGGTGGCCTTGCTGACCCGCATCTCGGGCCTCAACGCGACGCTTGCGCAGAACATCGTTGCCCACCGCGACGCCAACGGCCCGTTCGCCACCCGCGCCGCGCTGAAAAAGGTCAGCCGCCTCGGTGAAAAGACCTTCGAACAGGCCGCCGGCTTCCTGCGCGTGATGAACGGCGACAACCCGCTGGACGCCTCCGCCGTGCACCCCGAGGCCTACCCGCTGGTGCAGCGCATCGCCGCCGGCACCGAGCGCGACATCCGCTCGCTGATCGGCGACAGCGGCTTCCTCAAGCGCCTGGACCCGAAAAAGTTCACCGACGAAACCTTCGGCCTGCCGACCGTCACCGACATCCTGCAAGAGCTGGACAAACCCGGCCGCGACCCACGCCCCGAGTTCAAGACCGCCACCTTCCAGGACGGCGTAGAGGACCTCAAGGACCTGGAGCCGGGCATGATCCTCGAAGGCGTGGTGACCAACGTCACCAACTTTGGCGCCTTCGTCGACATCGGCGTACACCAGGACGGCCTGGTGCACATCTCGGCGCTGTCCGAGAAGTTCATCAAGGACCCGCGTGAAGCGGTCAAGGCCGGCGACGTGGTCAAGGTCAAGGTCATGGAAGTGGACATCCCGCGCAAGCGCGTCGGCCTGTCCATGCGCATGAGCGACACCCCGGGCGAGAAGGTCGAGGGCAACCGTGGCGGTAACCGTGGCGGCAATGGCGGCAACCGCCAGCAGCAGGCAGCGCGCCCGCGTGAAACCACCGCCGCCGCACCGGCCAACAACGCCATGGCCTCGCTGTTCGCCAACGCCAAGCAGTTGAAGAAGAAGTGATGGACGTCCCCAAGGAGTACGTCGAAAGCGCCTTCAGCCAACTGCTCGGCTGCCGCCTGCAACGCCTGGACACCGGTGTTGCCGAGGTAGCCCTGGCGCTCGAGCCGCAGTTGCGCAACCGCGGCCAGAAGCTGCACGGCGGGGCGATCTTCAGCCTGGTCGATATCGCCATGGGCCTGGCCTGCTCGGCCAGCCATGGTTTCGACCAGCAGAGCGTGACCATCGAGTGCAAGATCAACTACATGCGCGCCGTCAGCGAGGGTGAGGTGCTGTGCACCGCCCGCGTGCTGCATGCCGGGCGGCGCACCCTGGTGGTCGACGCCGACGTGCTTCAGGGCGACAAGTTGGTGGCCAAGGCGCAGGGAACCTTCGCGGTTCTCTAGCTGACGTAGCATCATCTGCGGTATTTTCGGCGTAATGCTGTAAGCCATCGCGGGGCAAGCCCGCTCCCACAACCCCTGTGGGAGCGGGCTTGCCCCGCGATCAGGCTGTGCCGGAACCGCGCAACCAGGCGACAACGCCAGTTCCTTTCCCAACTACCCTTGTAGACCGTCATCTCTACCCCCATATTGGGGCGACTGACGCGTGAAGGAATCCATCTTGAGCGACCTCCTCAACCGCCGCCTGAGCCTGCTCGGCGACAACCTCGACCTGCTCAAGCAGTGCCTGCACGGCATTGAGCGCGAATGCCTGCGCGTGACCCACGACGGTCGCCTGGCCCAGACCCCGCACCCGGAAGCCCTGGGTTCGGCGCTGACCAACGAGCAGATCACCACCGACTATTCCGAGTCGCTGCTGGAGTTCATCACCCCAGCCCTGGCCGACCCGGCCAAGGTGCTCGAAAGCCTCGAACAGACCCACCGCTTCGTCTACAGCAAGCTGGGCGACGAGCTGCTGTGGAGCCCGTCGATGCCCTGCGCGCTGCCGGCCGAGGAGGACATCCCGATCGCCGAGTACGGCACCTCGAACATCGGCAAGCTCAAGCACGTGTACCGCAAGGGCCTGGCCCTGCGCTACGGCCGCACCATGCAGTGCATCGCCGGCATCCATTACAACTTCTCGCTGCCTGAAGCACTGTGGCCATTGCTGCGCGCCGAAGAAGGCAGCGCAGAGGACGACCGCGACTACCAGTCCTCGGCCTACATCGCGCTGATCCGCAATTTCCGCCGCTACAGCTGGCTGCTGATGTACCTGTTCGGTGCCTCGCCGACCCTGGACAAAGGCTTCCTGCGTGGCCGCCCGCACCAGCTCGAAGAGCTCGACGCCGACACCCTCTACCTGCCCTACGCCACCAGCCTGCGCATGAGCGACCTGGGTTACCAGAGCAACGCCCAGGCGGGCCTGACGCCCTGCTACAACAACCTCGCCAGCTACACCGACAGCCTGCGCAAGGCGGTGGGCACGCCCTACCCGCCCTACGTCGAGGTCGGCACGCACAAGGATGGCGAGTGGGTGCAGCTCAACACCAACATCCTGCAGATCGAGAACGAGTACTACTCGAACATCCGCCCCAAGCGCGTCACCTACACCGGCGAGCGGCCGATCCAGGCCCTGATCTCCCGTGGCGTGCAGTACGTCGAAGTGCGCTGCCTGGACATCAACCCGTTCCTGCCGGTGGGCATCGACCTCACCGAAGCGCGCTTCCTCGACGCCTTCCTGCTGCTCTGTGCGCTGGACGACAGCCCGCCGCTGGACAACGGCGAATGCGGCCAGTGCACCAGCAACTTCCTGACCGTGGTCAAGGAAGGCCGCCGCCCGGGCCTTGCGCTGCAGCGTAACGGCCAGCCGATCGCGCTGAAGGACTGGGCCAGCGAGCTGATCACCCGTATCGGCCAGATGGCCGAGCTGCTCGACCGCGCCCAAGGCGGCAACGAGCACGCCAAGGCCCTGCAAGCCCAGCAGGCCAAGGTCGATGACCCTGAACTGACCCCGTCGGCCCAGGTCCTGGCGCGCATGACCGAGCACGATGAAAGCTTCATCGAGTTCTCCCTGCGCCAGAGCCGCGTGCACGCCGAGACGTTCCGCCAGCAGCCGCTGGGCAGCGAACAGCAACAGGCCTTCGAAACCCTCGCCCGCGAGTCGCTCGCCAAGCAGTCCGAGCTGGAACAGGAAGAAGTCGGTGACTTCGACCTGTTCGTCGGCGCCTACCAGGCCAGCATCCTGGCCATCAGCAACTGATGAACCGCCCCGCCACCCCGCGCAAGCCGCGCGCCAGCAGCCAGGCCAGGATCGAAGCGATCCTGGCGGCGGCGCGCGAGCTGCTGGCTGGGCAAGGGGTGGCGGGGTTGTCGATCTACAGCGTCGCCGAACGGGCGCAGATCCCGCCGTCGTCGGTGTACCACTTCTTCGCCAGCGTACCGGCCCTGCTCGAAGCGCTGACCGCCGATGTGCACCGGGCCTTTCGCGAAGCCTTGAGCGCACCGATCGACAGCACGGCGTTCAGCACCTGGCATGGCCTGTCACGGTTGATCGAGCAGCGCATGCTCGACATCTACAACGAGGACGCCGCAGCGCGGCAACTGATCCTGGCCCAGCATGGCCTGAGCGAAGTGGTCCAGGCTGACCGCCAGCACGATCTGGAACTGGGCGAGTTGATGCACCAGCTGTTCGACCGGCATTTCCAGTTGCCGGCGATGCCGCAGGATGTGCATGTGTTCGCCTTGGCGATGGAGCTGAGTGATCGGGTGTATGCCCGCTCGATGCAGTTGCACGAGCAGATCACCCCGCGCATGGCGGAGGAAGGGATGCGGGTGTTCGAGGCGTACCTGGGGCTGTACCTGCCGCCGTTTCTGGCCAAGCGCTCGAGCTGAATTTATCGGGGCCCCTTCGCGGGTAAACCCGCTCCCACAGGGTCCGCGCAAGTTCTTGACCCTGCGCAGTACCTGTGGGAGCGGGTTTACCCGCGAAGGGCTGCGAAGCAGCCCCGATATCGAGCAGCAGCATCACAGCTTGGCGATGGACACCTCGGTCGATTTCACAAAGGCGATCACTTCACTGCCTACCTGCAATTCCAGCTCCTTCACGGAACGGGTGGTAATCACCGAAGTCACGATACCCGAAGCAGTCTGCACGTCGATTTCCGACAGTACCGGGCCTTCGAGGATTTCCTTCACGGTGCCTTTGAACTGGTTGCGAACGTTGATGGCTTTGATGGTCATGGCTGAGTTCCTTTGTTTGGCTTCGGGGGTTCAATGCGCCCAACGCAGTTGCGTGGGCAAAGGGGCTACAGGTTCCGGCTCGGGCGGGGTGCCCGGGGCGGACAGAACACGGTCCAGCACTTCACTTTCCAGGCTCGCCAGGCGGTGCGAACCACGCGCCCGAGGGCGCGGCAGGTCGACCAGCAGGTCGAGGCCGACGGCGCCGTCCTCGATCAGGATCACCCGGTCAGCCACGGCAACCGCTTCGCTGACATCGTGGGTGACCAGCAGCACGGTGAAGCCGTGCTGACGCCACAGGCGTTCGATCAGTTGCTGCATCTCGATACGGGTCAGGGCATCCAGCGCACCCAGCGGCTCGTCCAGCAACAGCAGGCGCGGCTGATGGATCAACGCCCGGGCCAGGGCCACCCGTTGCTTCTGGCCGCCGGACAAAGCCGCCGGCCACTCATTGGCACGGTCAGCCAGGCCGACCGCCTCCAGGGCATCCAGCGCCCGTTGGCGCCAGTCGCCGGACAGGCCCAGGCCGACGTTGTCGATCACCTTCTTCCACGGCAGCAGGCGGGCGTCCTGGAACATCAGCCGGGTGTCCTCGCGGGCCTCGGCCAGCGGCGCGGCACCGGCCAGCAATTCGCCGGCGCTGGGGTTGTCGAGCCCGGCCAGCAGGCGCAGCAAGGTGCTCTTGCCGCAGCCACTGCGACCGACGATGGCGACGAACTGGCCGGCCGGGATGTGCAGGTCGATGCCCTTCAACACTTCGCGCTGGCCAAAGGTTTTGCGCAGGCGGTCAGAGGCCAGCGGGATGCCACGCAACAGGCGTGGCAGCTGTTCCTTGAGCACGGTCATGCGCCCTCCTTCTTGGCCACTTGATAGGCCGGGTGCCAGCGCAACCACACACGCTCCAGGCCACGGGCGGCCAGGTCGGCGAGCTTGCCGAGCACGGCGTACAGCACGATCGCCAGCACCACCACGTCGGTCTGCAGGAACTCACGGGCGTTCATCGCCAGGTAACCGATGCCGGCGTTGGCCGAAATGGTCTCGGCGACGATCAGGGTCAGCCACATGAAGCCCAGGGCGAAGCGCACACCGACCAGGATCGACGGCAGCGCCCCCGGCAGGATCACCTGACGGAACAGGCCGAAGCCCGACAGCCCGTAGCTGCGCGCCATTTCCACCAGCGCCGGGTCGACGTTGCGAATGCCGTGGTAGGTGTTCAGGTAGATCGGGAACAAGGTCCCCAGCGCCACCAGGAAAATCTTTGCCGACTCGTCGATACCGAACCACAGGATCACCAGCGGGATCAGCGCCAGGTGCGGCACGTTGCGGATCATCTGCACCGAGCTGTCGAGCAGGCGCTCGCCCCACTTCGACAGGCCGGTGATGAAGCCCAGCAACAGGCCGAGGCTGCCGCCGATGGCGAAGCCCAGCCCGGCACGCCAGCCACTGATGGCCAGGTGGGTCCAGATATCGCCGCTGCGCACCAGCTCGACGCCGGCACTCACCACCGCGCTGGGCGCGGGGAGGATGCGGGTCGACAGCCAGCCACTGACCACCGCCAGTTGCCACACCGCCAGCAGCAGCACCGGCAGGGCCCAGGGCGCCAGGCGCTTGGCCCAGGAGGTTGAGGTATCAGCACGCATGGTCCGGCCCTCAGCTCTGCGACACGGCTTTGGGCAGGATGTCGTTGGCGACCATTTCGCCGAACGGGCTCACGTAGCCACCGGTTTTCGGTTGCTCCGGGCGCTGCACATCGAGGTGCGGGAACAGCAGCTCGGCGACGCGGTACGACTCTTCCAGGTGTGGATAGCCCGAGAAGATGAAGGTATCGATACCGAGGTCTGCGTACTCCTTGACCCGCGCCGCCACGGTCGGGCCATCGCCCACCAGCGCGGTGCCGGCACCGCCGCGCACCAGGCCGACGCCGGCCCACAAGTTGGGAGCGACTTCCAGGTTGTCGCGGTTGCCGTTGTGCAGCGCGGCCATGCGTTGCTGGCCGACCGAGTCGAAACGCGCCAGCGAAGCCTGGGCACGGGCGATGGTGTCGTCGTCCAGGTGCGAGATCAGCTTGTCGGCGGCAGCCCAGGCTTCTTCGTTTGTTTCCCGCACGATCACGTGCAGGCGGATGCCGAAACGCACTTCACGGCCCTGGGCGGCGGCTTTCTCGCGCACCCGGGCGATCTTCTCGGCAACGGCGGCCGGCGGCTCGCCCCAGGTCAGGTACAGCTCGACCTGTTCGGCGGCCAGGTCCTGGGCGGCCTCGGACGAGCCACCGAAGTACAGCGGCGGGCGCGGCTGCTGGATCGGCGGGTAGAGCAGCTTGGCGCCCTTTACCTGGATGTGTTTGCCGTCGTAATCGACGTTTTCGCCTTCCAGCACCTTGCGCCAGATGCGGGTGAACTCCACCGATGCCTCGTAGCGCTCCTGGTGGTTCAGGTGCAGGCCGTCACCGGCCAGTTCGTCGGGGTCGCCACCGGTCACCAGGTTGAACAGCGCACGGCCGTTGGACAGGCGATCGAGGGTGGCGGCCTGGCGCGCGGCCACGGTCGGCGAAATGATCCCCGGGCGCAGCGCGACCAGGAACTTCAGGCGTTCGGTTACCGGGATCAGCGACGCGGCGACCAGCCAGGAGTCCTCGCAGGACCGCCCGGTGGGGATCAGCACGCCGCCAAAGCCGAGGCGGTCGGCGGCCTGGGCGATCTGCGCCAGGTAGCCATGGTCGACGGCGCGGGCGCCTTCGCTGGTGCCCAGGTACTTGCCGTCACCGTGGGTGGGCAGGAACCAGAAAATGTTCAGGCTCATTGGAGTTGTCTCCTCAAGGGTGGCTCGAGCCGGGGCCTGGCCCCGGCGCTGGCGAATCGGTCAAGGCGCGCTGGCGACCTTGGCGGGGGGTGTCCAGATCACGTCCTTGATGCTCAAGGGCTTGGGAATCAGCTTCAGGGCCTGGAAGGTGTCGGCGATCTTCTGCTGCGCGGCGATCACCTCCGGGGTCAGCGGCGCGGCACCGTAGCCCTGGCGCTTCACCGAGGTCAGGGTGATGTCGGCGGGCAGGCCGAGCAGCGGCGCGACCTGGTCGGTCACTTCCTGGGGGTTGGCCTGGGACCACTGGCCCACGCTGCGCACTTCCTCGATCAGGGTGCTGATCACCGCCGGGTGCTGGGTGGCGTAGCTGCGGGTGGCCAGGTAGAACTGGTGGTTGTCTACCAGGCCCTTGCCGTCACGCAGGGTGCGGGCCTGCAACTGTTGCTCGGCGGCGGCCTGGTACGGGTCCCAGATCACCCAGGCATCGACGCTGCCACGCTCGAAGGCGGCGCGGGCGTCGGCCGGCGGCAGGTAGACCGGCTGGATATCGGTGTATTTGAGGCCGGCGTCTTCGAGGGCGCGCACCAGCAGGTAATGAACGTTCGAGCCTTTGTTCAGCGCGACTTTCTTGCCCTTGAGCTCTTTCACCGACTGGATCGTCGAGCCCTTGGGCACGAGGATCGCCTCGCTGTGCGGGGCTGGCGGTTCATAGGCGACGTAGAGCAGGTCGGCGCCTGCGGCCTGGGCGAACACCGGTGGGGTTTCGCCGGTGACACCGAAGTCGATGGAGCCGACGTTGAGCCCTTCGAGCAGCTGCGGGCCGCCGGGGAACTCGGTCCATTGCACGTCGATGCCCTGTTCCTTCAGGCGCTTCTCCAGCGAGCCCTTGGCCTTGAGCAGCACCAGGGTGCCGTATTTCTGGTAACCGATACGCAGGCTCTCGGCCTGGGCTTGGGTAATGGCGCCGAAGGACACAGCCGCCGCAAACAGGGCGACCAGACCACGACGCAAGAAGACTGTGCGCATGGCGCTCTCCTGTGCGAGTTGGGTTCGGGTAGCACCTGCTTGCCTCGTTGTCGGGCGAGTAAGGTGGGACAGCAGTGAAGCGATGGATCAGTGGCTCAGATGCTCCAGCGAGCACTGAGCAGGCGTTCGTTGAGCACACCCGGTGCGACTGGCCGAGGCCGCCGCGCCAGGGCGCCATGGAAAGTTTCCAGCGAATCCTGCAGGCGCTGCTCCAGGGCCGGGGCCAGCTGCGCAGGGCGCTTGCCTTCGCCGTAGGCGATCTGGCTGTCGTCGGCGAAGATCCCTTGCAGGGTCTCCTGCGCCTTCAAGGCAGACAGCACCGGCTTGAGCGCATAGTCCACGGCAAGCATGTGGGCGATGCTGCCGCCGGTGGCCACCGGCAGTACCACCTTGTGTTCCAGGGCACGCTCGGGGAGCAGGTCGAGCAGGGTCTTCAGCGCGCCGGCAAACGAGGCCTTGTACACCGGGGTCGCCACCACCAGGCCGTCGGCCTGGGCCACCAGCTCGATGAAGTGGCGCACCTGCGGGCTGTCGAAGCGCGCGTGCAGCAGGTCTTCGGCGTTGAACTCACGCACCTGGAAGGTCACCACTTCGACGCCGCGCTCCTGCAGCCAGTCGCGGCTGCGCTCTAGCAGCACGCCGGAGCGTGAACGAAGACTGGGGCTACCACCGACAGAAACAACCAGCATTGAAAGTGCTTCCTTCGATTCGATTGCAGGGCCGCGAGGGGATGGCCCCGCTGGATGGAAGTGACCTTAACAGTTGGTCACATATATCCATAAATCATATTTTTTCATTTGTTTATTCGTTATTTGACTATGCGGCGTGGGAGCGGGCTTGCCCCGCGATCACCGGCACAGCCGGTGCCATCCATCGCGGCGCTTGCAATCGCGGGGCAAGCCCGCTCCCACGAATAAAAAAAGGGCCATCCCCTGCCAAGGAAAATGGCCCATAAGCACTTGCCTGAAGAGGGTATGGCCGGTCAGCGCGCGGTGATCACCGCCAGCTTGGTAATGCCGGCCCGTTCGATGGCCGCCATGGCCCGGGCTACTTCGCCGTAGTTCACGCCATCGTCGGCCTGCAGCTGCACGCGCAGCTCGGCGTCCTTGCCTTTGGCGGCCTTGAGGTTGGTTTCCAGCAGGTCGGGCTGGATCTCGTCCTTGTTGATGAACAGCTTGCCGCTGCCATCGATGCTCACCACCAGCGGGTCCTTCTGCTCCACCGGGGCCACGGCCTCGGTCTTGGGCAGGTTGATGGGGATGGCGTTGGTCAAGAGCGGCGCGGTGACGATGAACACCACCAGCAGCACCAGCATGACGTCCACCAGTGGCGTGACGTTGATTTCACTCAACACTTCATCGCTGTCCTGGGTCGAGAAGGCCATGTCAGGAGGCCTCCTTCACAGGTTGGTTGAAGCCGGCCTGCTGGCGCTGCAGCGCCGGGTGCAGCAGCACGCGGAAGGCACTCTTCTGCGCCAGGCTGTAGAAGTCGTGGGCGAAGTCGTCGAGGTCGGCAGCGGTCAGCTTGAGGCGGCGCAGGAAGTAGTTGTAGACCAGCACCGCCGGCACCGCGACGGCGATACCCACGCCGGTGGCGACCAGCGCCGCGCCGATCGGGCCGGCCACGGTTTCCAGGCTCGCCGAGCCGGCCGCGCTGATGCCCTTGAGCGCCTCCATGATGCCCCACACGGTGCCGAACAGGCCGATGAAGGGCGAGGTGCTACCGATACTGGCGACTACCGCCAGGCCGGTTTCCAGCGAGCGGCGCTCGCGCACGATCTGCTGGCGCAGGGCGCGTTCCAGGCGGTCCTGATGATTGATGGCCTGGCTCAGGTCACTGGCCTGGCCGGGTTCGCCGACGGCGATGGCGGCGTAACCGGCCTGGGCGACACGGGCGGCGGGGCCGGGTTGCTGATCGCTGATTTCGGCGGCGGAGTCGAGGCTGGATGCGGCCCAGAACTGCTGGTGGAAGCGTTTGTCCTGGCGCTTGAGCCGCACGAACTGCACGACCTTGACCAGGGCCAGCGCCCACGTGGCCACGGAGAAACCGACCAACAGCCAGATGACGGCGCTTTCAACGGATTCGAGGGGGGATGCCAACAGGCTCATGGTTGTGTCCTTCCTTTGTGCGGTGGCGAATTAACGAAGCTTGAAATCGATGGGTACGCTGACCCAGCCGGCCAGGGCCATGTCGCCCTGCTTGGCGGGGACGAAGCTCCAGCGCTTGACGGCGGCCAGCGCGGCGGCGTCCAGGGCGTCACGGCCACTGCTCTGCTGCAGCTGGATCTGCCCGGGCTTGCCGCTGGGCAGCACCTCGACGCGCAGCAGCACGGTGCCTTCCCAACCGCGGCGCAGGGCCATCTGCGGGTACTCGGGGGCCGGGTTCTTCAGGTACGCGGCGTTGGCCGAAGCCGGGGTCACCGGGGCCGGCGCGGGTGGTGCGGCCGGCGCAGGCGGTGCCGGGGCAGCCACCGGCGTTGGCGGCGGCGCTTCAACCGGTTTCGGCTGCGGCTTGGGTTGCGGCTTGGCAACAGGCTTGGGCACGGGTTTCGGCTTGGGCTTGGCGGCCAGCTCGTCGACCACCGATGGTGGCGGTTCGACCACGGGCGGTGCCGGGGCCGGTGGCGGCGGCTCGACGACTGGCGGTGCGGGCGCGGCGAACTCGATGGTCATGGGCGGGATCTGCGGCGGCACCACCGGCAGCGCCGGGGTCGGCGCCTGGCTGATCCAGTAGGCGGCGGCGCCATGCAGGGCCAGCACCAGCAGGCCCAACGCCAGCTTGTCGCGGCGCTTGAGGCCGCTCACCGGCGTGCGCTGCAGGCGCAACTGGCCAAGCGGCAGGCGCAGCGTGCGTCCGAGCTCGACCAGGTGGCCCGGCGCCGGGTGCCATGGCTGCTCAAAGGCCCTGACGGCCGTCTGGACATTACCCATTGCTGAAGCTCCTGGGGTCTCGATTCAGGTGTGTGGCTGAATCATCGACGGCAGGGGCTTAGGCTATAAAGTAATGTTTGAAGTTAAAGTTATAGCTTTTTTATCTATTAATTCTGTCAGGTTCGCCGCAAGCCACAGCGCCAGCGGCCTCTAGCAGGGCCGATTGTTTGAGATGCCTGAGAGGCATGCAAAAAATGCCTGAATGGCATGTGGGCACCTATCGCAATCGCGGGGCAAGCCCGCTCCCACGCGTGTGCAGAAACATGGTGCAGAGACATGGCGTGGGAGCGGGCTTGCCCCGCGATTGCGTCCGTCCAGGCAATAAAAAACCCGGGGCCAGGCCCGGGTTTTTCATCATCAAGCGCGGCTCAGATATCAGCCACCTTCTGCCACACCTTCGGCCGGAAGAACAGCGTCTCGCCGCGCGCCAGCCCGGTCAGGCTGTCGTGGTCCTTGACCACCTCGGCCTCGATCAGCTCGCTCTGCCCTTCCACCTTCAAGGTCACCCGGGTCGTCGCGCCCAGCGGGCGAATGTCACGCACCTCGGCGGCATGGTGGCCTTCGGTTTCATGGCGTGACAGCGACACTTCGTGCGGGCGGAACAGCACATGGTGCCCTTCGCTGAGCGCCAGGCGGTTGGAATCGCCGAGGAAGTGGTAGACGAAATCGTTGGCCGGCTTCTCGTACACCTCGCCCGGCGAGCCGATCTGCTCGATCACGCCCTTGTTCATCACCACGATGCGGTCGGCCACTTCCATGGCCTCTTCCTGGTCGTGGGTGACGAACACCGAGGTCAGGTTGATGTCCTCGTGCAGGCGCGCCAGCCAGCGGCGCAGCTCCTTGCGCACCTTGGCATCCAGCGCCCCGAACGGCTCGTCGAGCAGCAGCACCTTGGGCTCCACCGCCAGGGCGCGGGCCAGGGCGATACGCTGGCGCTGGCCACCGGAGAGCTGCTCGGGATAACGGTCGGACAGCCAGTCGAGCTGGACCATGTTCAAGAGCTCATGGACCTTCTCGGCGATCTTGCTCTCGCTCGGGCGCTCGCCCTTGGGTTTCATGCGCAGGCCAAAGGCGACGTTGTCGAACACGCTCATGTGGCGGAACAGCGCGTAGTGCTGGAACACGAAGCCGACGTTACGGTCACGCACGTCGTGGCCCGAGACATCCTCGCCGTGGAACACGATGCTGCCGTCATCCGGCGTTTCCAAGCCGGCGATGATGCGCAGCAGGGTGGTCTTGCCGCAGCCGGACGGGCCGAGCAGGGCCACCAGCTCGCCGCTGTGGATATCCAGGTTGATGGCGTTCAGGGCCTGGAAGCTGTTGAAGCGCTTGCTGACATTACGAACTTCGATCGACATGAATCATTCCTCCGCGGCGCTGTGGCGCAGGCGGTTAATACGGTTCTCGCTCCACTGCTTGAGCAGCAGGATGAAGAGCGCCAGGATCAGCAGCAGGCTGGCCACGCTGAAGGCCGCGACATGGTTGTACTCGTTGTAGAGGATCTCCACGTGCAGCGGCAAGGTGTTGGTGACGCCACGGATATGCCCGGACACCACCGACACCGCGCCGAACTCACCCATCGCCCGCGCGGTGCACAGCACCACGCCGTAGATCAGGCCCCATTTGATGTTCGGCAGGGTGACGTGCCAGAACATCTGCCAGCCGTTGGCGCCGAGCAGGCGCGCGGCCTCCTCTTCCTGGGTGCCCTGCTCCTGCATCAGCGGGATCAGTTCACGGGCCACGAACGGCACGGTGACGAAGATGGTCGCCAGGACAATGCCCGGCAGGGCGAACACGATCTGTATGTCGTGGTCCTGCAGCCACGGACCGAACAGGCCCTGGGCGCCGAACATCAACACGTAGACCAGGCCAGCGATCACCGGCGACACCGAGAACGGCAGGTCGATCAGGGTCACCAGGATACTTTTGCCACGGAAGCTGTACTTGCTCACGCACCAGGCGGCACTGACCCCGAACAGCAGGTTCAGCGGCACCGAGATGGCCACCGCCAGCAGGGTGAGCTTGAGCGCCGACAGCGCATCGGCCTCGAAGATCGCTTCGAAGAAGGTACCGAAGCCGTTTTTCAGGGCCTGGGACACCACGATCACCAGCGGCAGGGCCAGGAACAGCGCGAAGACGATCCAGGCCAGGGTGATCAATACGCGGCGCGAAGTGGCGCTGCCACGCCGGGCGGCGTTGGCGGCGGCGCTTGCGCCAAGGGTCGATGAAGACATTAGCGGGCCTCCTTCAAGGGGTTTCGATGCGCCGCTGCAGCAAGTTGATCAGCAGCAGCAGGATGAACGAAACCACCAGCATCAACACGCCGATGGCGGTGGCGCCGGTGTAGTCGTACTGGTCGAGCTTGACCATGATCAGCAGCGGCAGGATCTCGGTCTTCATCGGCATGTTGCCGGCGATGAAGATTACCGAACCGTACTCGCCCACGCCGCGGGCGAAGGCCAGGGCGAAGCCGGTCAGCCAGGCCGGCAGCAGCGCCGGCGCCAGGATGTGGCGAAACACCTGCAGGGGTTTCGCGCCCAGGCAGGCGGCGGCCTCTTCCACTTCACGCGGGATGTCGGCCAGCACCGGCTGCACCGTGCGCACCACGAACGGCAGGGTGACGAAGGTCAGCGCCAGGGTGATGCCCAGTGGGGTGTAGGCGATCTTGAAGCCCAGGTCGGTGGCGAACTGGCCGACCCAGCCTGCCGGCGCGTACAGCGCGGTCAAGGCGATACCGGCCACGGCCGTGGGCAGGGCGAACGGCAGGTCGATCATCGCATCGATGATCTTGCGCCCGGGGAAGGTGTAGCGCACCAGCACCCAGGCCAGCAGGGTGCCGATCACGCCATTGATGATGGCGGCGAACAGGGCGGTGCCGAAACTCAGCTTCAGCGCGGCGATGACCCGTGGCGCGCTGACGATGTTCCAGAACTGCTCCCAGGTCAGCTGCGAGGCATGGATGAACATGGCCGCCAGCGGTATCAGCACGATCAGGCTGAGGTACACCAAGGTGTAGCCCAGCGTCAGCCCGAAGCCGGGTATGACGGGGGATATACGACGTGACATAAAGGTCCCTGGTTGAACGCACGAAGCCCGGGGTCGGTCCCGGGCACATGCAGGCTACTGAAGGGTGAAACGGTGGCAGCGCCTGTGAATTGCGTGGGAGCGGGCTTGCCCCGCGATTGCGATGGTGGACTTACCGACGCCATCGCGGGGCAAGCCCGCTCCCACGCCAAATCCAGACATTGCCGGAACTACCGATCACTGTGCCTGATAAATCTGGTCGAACACACCGCCATCATTGAAGAACTTCGGCTGCGCAGTCTTCCAGCCACCGAAGTCCTTGTCGATGGTCACCAGGTCCAGTTTCGGGAACTGCTTGGCAAACTCGGCGGCAACTTTCTCATCACGCGGACGGTAGAAGTTCTCGGCGGCGATCTTCTGGCCCGCCGGGCTGTACAGGTGCTTGAGGTATTCCTCGGCGATCTTTTCGTTGCCCTTCTTCTCGGCGTTCTTGTCGACCACGGCCACCGGCGGCTCGGCGAGGATCGACAGCGACGGCACGACGATCTCGAACTTGTCGGCGCCACCGTCTTCTTTCAGCGCCAGGAAGGCCTCGTTCTCCCAGGCCAGCAGCACGTCGCCCTGGCCATTGTTGACGAAGGTGATGGTCGAACCACGGGCGCCGGTATCCAGCACCGGTACGTGCTTGAACAGCTCCTGCACATAGGCCTTGGCCTTGTCTTCGCTACCGCCGGCTTTCAGGCCGTAGGCCCAGGCGGCGAGGAAGTTCCAGCGGGCGCCGCCGGAGGTTTTCGGGTTGGGGGTGATCACCGAGACGTCCTTCTTGATCAGGTCGCCCCAGTCCTTGATGCCTTTCGGGTTGCCCTTGCGCACCAGGAACACGATGGTCGAGGTGTACGGGGTACTGGCCTCCGGCAGGCGCTTCTGCCAGTCCTCGGGCAGGGTCTTGCCGAGCTTGGCGACTTCATCGATATCGCCGGCCAGGGCCAGGGTGACCACGTCGGCACGCAGGCCATCGATCACCGCGCGGGCCTGCTTGCCCGAACCGCCGTGGGATTGCTGGATCTTCACCTTGTCGCCCGGGTGAGCGGCTTGCCAGTGCTTGATGAACTCGGCGTTGTACTGCTGGTACAGCTCGCGGGTCGGGTCATAGGACACGTTCAACAGTTCGAAGTCCTTGGCGATCGCGGAACCGGCAAAAACGGCGCTGGCCAGGGCGGCAAGCGCATAACGGCGGATGGACATGGTGAAGCTCCCGATTGGCATTTTTTCTAATTAGGGGTTGTTGCGTGATCAGCCGGCCTTGTTGCCGGGCTGCTGCAGGCGGAACTTCTCCTTGCGTTCGATCTGCACCACCTGGGCGTTGTGCACGGTGATCTCCACGGCGCCGAAGCGCAGGTCGCGCAGGGCGCTCTGGATTTCACGCAAGATGGTGGCTTCGTCCTGACCGTCGATGCTGCGCAGTGATGCACTCATGCTCGTTCTCCTTGGAGTAAGGGTGCCGGGCAGAGGTTTGAAGGGGATATGCGCCTGGCGTGAGAGCCATAGTAGTGAGGCGGGGTTATTCTTAAAAATACTGTTTAAGAATGTTTATATAACCATTAGCGTAAACGACGAACCCTGTGGGAGCTGGCTTGCCAGCGATAGCGTCGGTGAGGCTGACGACGCCATCGCTGGCAAGCCAGCTCCCACAGGGTCCGCGTGGTTCTCAGGGAGTCTTTTGCGGCTCGCGGATCTTGTACCAGGCCACATACAGCGCCGGCAGGAACAGCAGCGTCAGCAGCGTTGCACTGATGATGCCGCCGATCATGGCGTAGGCCATCGGCCCCCAGAACACTTCGCGGGCAATCGGGATCATGCCCAGGCTGGCGGCCGCCGCCGTCAGCAGGATCGGCCGCCGGCGATGGTTGGTGGCCTCCAGCACCGCTTCCCAGGGCGACAGGCCCTGTTCCTCGAATTCGTCGATCTGGGTCACCAGGATCACCGAGTTGCGGATGATGATGCCGGCCAGGGCAAGGATCCCGAGGATCGCCACGAAGCCCATGGGCGTGCCCGTGGGCACCAACGCCACGACCACGCCGATCAGCCCCAGGGGCGCCACGCTGACCACCAGGAACAGCTTCTGCACGCTGTGCAGCTGGATCATCAGGAAGGTCGCCATGAGGAACAGCATCAACGGGATGACCTTGCGGATCGGGCCCTGAGCCTTGGCGCTCTCCTCGACCGTACCCCCGGTGGCCACCTCGTAGCCGACCGGCAGTTTGCTGGCAAAGGCGTCGATGCCCGGCTTGAGCTCGGCCACCAGGTCAGTGGGCTGGATGTCGCCGACCACCGAGGCCTTGATGGTGATGGTCGGTTTGCGGTCGCGCCGCCACACCAGCGGCTGCTCCAGCTCATAGCGCACGGTGGCGAACGCCAGCAGGGGGATCGACGCGCCGCTGGGCGTGACGATCTGCAGGTTCTGCAAGGTATCGGGCGAACCACGCTCGCTGTCCTCGGCGCGCGCGACCACGTTGACCAGGTAGATGTTGTCGTTGACCTGGGTGACCTGCACGCCGCTGACGATGCTGTTCATCACGTTGGCCACGTCCTCGGAAGACAGCCCCAGCTGACGGGCCTTGTCCTGGGCGATCTCGATGCGCAGCACCTTCCCGGGCTCGTTCCAGTCGTAGATCATCTCGCCGATGTGCTCGTTGCTGTCGAGGAAGGTGGCCAGCTCGATGGCATGCCGGCGCACCTGGTCGATGTCCTTGCCGCTGACCCGGTACTGGATCGGCCGCCCCACCGGCGGGCCCATCTCCAGCGACTGCACGTTGGTGCCCACGCCGACGAACTCCTCATGCAGCAGCTTCTGCAGGCGATCCATCATGCCCTGGCGCTCTTCGAAGCCCTTGCTGACGATCACCAGCTGGGCGTAGTAGGGGTTCTGCAACTGCTGGTCGAGGGGCAGGTAGAAACGAATCGCGCCCTGGCCGATGTAGGTGCTCCAGCGCACCAGGTCCGGGTCGTCCTTGATCCTGGCTTCCAGGCGGTCGACCACCTTGCGCGTTTCCTCGATCGAGGCATTCTGCGGCAGGTTGAGGTCGACGAGGATTTCCGGGCGGTCCGAGGACGGGAAGAACTGGTTCTGCACGAAGCGCATGCAGAACAGCGACAAGGCGAACAGCACGATGGTGCCGATGATGGTCAGCCAGCGATTGCGCATGCACCACAGCAGCCCGCCCTCGAACGCCCGGTCGACACGCCCGGGCTTGGCCTCGTGGGCCTTCACCTTGCTGTTGAGGATGTGCACGCCGAGCACCGGGGCGAAGAACACCGCCACCACCCAGGACACGATCAGGGCCACGGCGATCACCGCGAACAGGGTATAGGTGTATTCGCCCGCAGAGCTGGCGTTGAGGCCGATCGGCACGAAGCCGGCCACCGTCACCAGGGTGCCGGTCAGCATCGGGAAGGCCGTCGAGGTGTAGGCGAAGGTGGCCGCCTGCTCCTTGGTCTCGCCCATCTCCAGCCGCGTGACCATCACCTCGACGGTGATCATCGCATCGTCCACCAGCAGGCCCAGGGCGATGATCAGCGCGCCGAGCGAGATCCGCTGCATGGTGATGTCGCTGTACTCCATGAACACGAAGACCATGGCCAGCACCAGCGGAATCGAGCAGGCCACCACCAGGCCCGCGCGTATGCCAAGGCTGACGAAGCTCACGGCGAGCACGATCACCACGGCCTCGAACAGCGCGCTGGTGAAACCGCCGACCGCCTGCTTGACCACCACGGCCTGGTCGGACACGTTGTGCACGCCGACGCCCACCGGCAGGTCGCGCACCACCTTGTCCATCTTCTCCTTCAGTGCCGCGCCGAACACCTCGATGTTGCTGCCGGCCTTCATGCCGATCGCCAGGCCAATGGCGGTCTGGCCGTTGAAGCGGAACATCGGCGATGGCGGGTCGACGTAGCCGCGCTCGATGTCGGCGATGTCCGCCAGCCGGAAGAACCGGTCGTTGATGCGCAAGTTCACCGTTTCCAGGTCTTTCTCCGAGGCGAACTGCCCGGTGGTGCGCACCGAGATGCGCTCCGGCCCCGCCTCGATCACCCCAGCCGGGGTCACCGCGTTCTGTTGTTGCAGGGCCTGCATGGCCTGGCGCTGGTCGATGCCCAGGGCCGCCAGCTTGCGGGTCGAGAAGTTCAGGTAGAGCACCTCGTCCTGGGTGCCGATCAGCTCGATCTTGCCGATGTTGGGCACCTCGCGGACTTCGGCGCGAGCCACTTCCACATAATCGCGCAGCTGGCGCAGGGTCAGGCCGTCGGCGGTGAAGGCGTAGATCGAGCCGAACACGTCGCCGAACTCGTCGTTGAAGGCCGGGCCCTGGATGCCCTGGGGGAACTGCCCGCGAATGTCCTGGATCTTCTTGCGCACCTGGTACCAGATCTCGGGAATGTCCTTGGCCTTGGTGGTGTCGCGCAGGTAGACATACACCGTGGACTCGCCAGGGCGGGTGTAGCTCTTCACGTAGTCGAGCGAATCGAGTTCTTCGAGCTTTTTCTCGATGCGGTCGGTGATCTGGTAGAGGGTTTCGTCCTGGGTCGCGCCCGGCCAGCGGCTCTGGATCACCATGGTCTTGATGGTGAAGGACGGGTCTTCCTCACGGCCCAGGTTGAAGTACGAGAAAATGCCCATCAGCACGCCGACGAACATCAGGTACCAGACGAAGGACTGGTGCTTGAGGGCCCACTCCGAGAGGTTGAAGCTTCCTTTCATTGTGGGTCCTCGTCGAAGGTCACTTTCTGGCCAGGCTTGAGGCTGTTCACACCGGCCGTCACCACCCGCTCCCCGGGCTGCACGCCGGACGTCAGGACGATGCGGTCGGCGGTACGTTCGAGCAGCGCGACGTCACGGGCGGCCACGGTTTTCTGCTGCGGGTCGACGACCCATACCTGGGTCTTGCCATCGCGTTCGAGCAGCGCGGTCAGGGGCAGCTCGCTGCGCGGGCTCACCGCCGAACTCAGGGTGACGCTGATCGCGGTGCCCAGATGGAACGCATCCGGGGTGCTGGCCAGGGTCAGCCGGGCACGCCGGGTACGGGTAGTGGCGTCGGCCTGGGGCTCGAGCTCGCGCAGGGTGGCGGTGGTGTTGATGCTCGGGTCGAGCTGCGAGGCCACGGTGAAGGTCAGGCTCTTGTTCAACTGCTCGGCCAGGGGGATCGGCAGGTCGATCACCGCTTCCTTGACGTCCGGGCGTGCCAGGGTGACCACGGCCTGGCCTGCGCTGACGGTCTGCCCGGCTTCGGCCTGCCAGGCGGTGACCACGGCGGCATGGTCGGTACGCAGGGTACTGTAGTCCAACTGGTCGCGGGCCTGGCTGACCGCCGAGCGTGCCTGTTCCAGCGCCGCGCTGGTGGTCTTCAGGTCGGTCTGGGCGATGTCCAGCTGGGCCTGGGCGCCCACGCCACGGTCGTACAGCTGCTGCTGGCGGCGCGCGTCGGCCTGGGCGTTGATCCACTGCGCCTGGACCTTGGCCAAGTCACCTTCGGCGGCGCGCAGCTGGTTCTGTTGATCGGTAGGGTCGAGGGTCGCCAGGGTATCGCCGGGCTTCACCCGGGCACCGACATCCAGCCAGCGCCGGGCGATACGACCGGACACGCGAAAACCGAGGGTGCTTTCGAAACGCGCCTGGATGGTGCCGGCGAACCGCCCAAGTTGCGATTGCACTTGCGGCTCGACCAGCGTCGACAGCACGGGGCGTATCATCTCCGGCTGCATTTCTTCACCGCCGCAGGCAGCGAGCAACAGGCTGGCGCAGAGGATCGACAACGGGCGTTTCATGGCGCGGCCCCTCCGTCCTTGGCGGTGACTTTGACGACCTGCATGCCGGGGTGCAGCAACTGCCCGCCGCCCACCACCACGGTCTCGCCGCCCTTGATACCGTCGGCGATCACCACCTTGCCGGTGAGGTAGCGCGACACCTGGACCTTGCGCAGTTCGACCTTGTCGCCCTCGCCCACCACCCACACCGCGGGCTCGTGCAGCGCCTTGGTCAGCGCGGCCCAGGGCAACTCGATGCTTGGCCGGCCCTGGGCGTTGCCGGTGGCGGTCACCGGCGAGCCGAGCTGCATGCCGGCCGGCACGTTGCGCAGGGCCACCTTGACCTGCACCGTGCCGCTTTCGGCGGACACTGTCGGGGTGATCTCGCGAACCCGGCCTTCAGCCTTCACCGCAGGGTTGTCCAGCAGGCTGACCACCACGCCTTCGTCGCTGGGCGGCTTGACCAGCAGGGATTCGTAGACGTTGAACACCGCGTCGCGGTCGCCGTCCACCGCCAGGCTGAAGATCGGCATGGTCGCCTGCACCACCTGCCCCACTTCGGCTTGACGGGCGGTAATCACGCCATCGGCCTCGGACACCAGCGCCGTGTAACCAAGCTGTTCGTTGGCATTGGCCAGCTGCGCCTGGGCCGCCTTTAGCGCGCTCTGGCTGCTGCGCAGGGCGGCCTCGGCGGAATCGTATTCGCTCTGGCTGGTGTAGCCCTTGGGCAGCAGCTTTTGCTGACGGATGAACGCAGCGCTGCTCTGGGTCACCCGCGCCTGTTCGGCGAACACCTCGGCCTTGGCCGAGTCGACGGTGTTCTGCAGGTCTTTCGGGTCCAGGCGCGCGAGCACCTGGTTGGCCTTGACGTGGTCGCCCACATCGACGCTGCGGGAAATGATCTTGCCGCCCACGCGGAACGACAGGTCGGTCTGCACCCGCGCCTGCACATCGCCGGTGAGGGTGACCCGGGCAGCGAAATCGGTAGGTTGGACTTGTTGCACCGCAACTCTGGGCAATACAGGGGCGGCTTCTTCCTTGTCACAGCCCGAAAGCATCAACAACAGCCCCAGGCCACCGACCATGATCGGATGCGATACCGACATGCAGGCTCCTCGCTTGTACGAATGGTTTGTACGACGCGTGGGAGAAGCGTAGATCAGGGATCGACAAACGGCATGGGGCTGTGGGCAATTCCCCTTTGGGAGCAACTGTCTTGCTTCAACTCTGAAATCTGGCGCGGTAACTGTGGGAGCGGGTTTACCCGCGAACACCGGCTTAGCCGGTGCCAAGCACCACGTTGCCCGCTTCGCGGCTAAAGCCGCTCCCACAGGGCCGAGCTGGATCAATGGTCTACGACATGCGGCCACATTCTGAAAACATCTGCCACGCGTAGCTTCAAGACGCGCCACTAGTGTTCATGCCGAGCCCCTATTCAAGGACGACTTGCATGAGCCTGGCCCAGTCGTATCTGCTTCGCCGAGGACGGTTCTCTGAACCGGGCAGGATCTATCTACTGACCACCATCACCCACCAACGAAAACCATTGTTCATGGATTTCCATAGTGCCCGGCTCGTGATCAACGAACTGCGCAAATCCGACCAGGAACAATCTTGCCAATCGCTGGCGTGGGTAGTCATGCCAGACCATTTGCATTGGCTTGTCGAACTGCATTCGGTGACGCTTGCCACGCTGATGCGCAGATTCAAATCGCGCTCGAGCCTTGCCTTGCATAAGTCGGGAGTTGAGCAGGAGCCGGTATGGCAGTCCGGCTATCAGGACAGAGCAATACGTCGAGACCAGGATGTGAAGTGGGTTGCCAGGTATATCGTTGCCAATCCATTGCGGGCTGGGCTGGTGGGAAGTGTCAGGGATTACCCGCATTGGGATGCGGTCTGGCTTTGAACCTGTGCCGGGTCATTCGCGGGTGAACCCGCTCCCACAGGGTTAGCGCCGCACTCAAGATGGGCGCTGTACCTGTGGGAGCGAGTTTACTCGCGAATGGCGTCAGGCCTGTGCGGTGGCCTGGGCCGGGCGACGCACCTGCGGCTGCGAAACGTTGGCAGCAGCGCCTTCTTCGATCGCCTGCTGGATCGCCTTGCGGCGACGTTCTTCGGCCTGGCGGCTGAAGTACCAGACCAGGAAGGTCACCAGCGACACCGACAGCAGGATCAGGCTGGCCACGGCGTTGATCTCGGGCTTCACGCCCAGACGCACCGCCGAGAACACTTCCATCGGCAGCGTGGTCGAGCCGGGGCCGGACACGAAGCTGGCCAGCACCAGGTCGTCCAGCGACAGGGCGAACGACATCATGCCGCCCGCCGCCAACGATGGCGCGATCATCGGGATGGTGATCAGGAAGAACACCTTCCACGGCTTGGCACCCAGGTCCATGGCCGCTTCTTCGATCGACAGGTCCAGCTCACGCAGGCGCGCCGACACCACCACCGCCACGTAGGCGGCGCAGAACGTGGTGTGGGCGATCCAGATGGTGACGATGCCACGCTCCTGGGGCCAGCCGATCATCTGCGCCATGGCCACGAACAGCAGCAACAGCGACAGACCGGTAATCACCTCGGGCATCACCAGCGGCGCGGTGACCAGGCCACCGAACAGCGTGCGGCCCTTGAAGCGGGTGACCCGGGTCAGCACGAAGGCCGCCAGGGTGCCCAGCGCCACCGCAGCGACCGCCGTGTAGCAGGCGATCTCCAGCGAGCGCATCACCGAACCCATCAGCTGGCTGTTGTCGAGCAGGCCAACGTACCACTTCACCGACCAGCCGCCCCACACCGTCACCAGCTTGGAGGCGTTGAACGAGTAGATCACCAGGATCAGCATCGGCAGGTAGATGAACAGCAAGCCGATGACCAGCATCAGGTTGGAGAAACTGAAGCGTTTCATGCCCGACCCTCCATCTCTTTGGCCTGGCTGCGGTTGAACAGCAGGATGGGCACGATCAGGATCGCCAGCATCACCACTGCCAGCGCGGACGCTACCGGCCAGTCACGGTTGTTGAAGAACTCCTGCCACAGCACCTTGCCGATCATCAGGGTTTCCGGGCCGCCAAGCAGTTCAGGAATCACGAACTCGCCCACCACTGGGATGAACACCAGCATGCAGCCGGCGATGATGCCGTTCTTGGACAGCGGCACGGTGATCTTCCAGAAGCTGTTGAAGGTGCTCGAACCCAGGTCCGATGCGGCCTCGAGCAGGCTTTCGTCATGCTTCACCAGGTTGGCGTACAGCGGCAGGATCATGAACGGCAGGTACGAATAGACCACGCCGATATATACCGCCAGGTTGGTGTTGAGGATCTGCAACGGCTGGTCGATCAGCCCCAGCCACAGCAGGAAGCTGTTGAGCAGCCCGTTGTTGCTGAGGATGCCCATCCAGGCGTAGACGCGGATCAGGATCGCGGTCCAGGTCGGCATCATGATCAGCAGCAGCAGGACGGTCTGCGACTCCTTCTTGGCCTTGGAGATGGCATAGGCCATCGGGTAGCCGATCAGCAGGCACAGCAGGGTGCTGAACAGGGCGACCTTCAACGAACCGAGGTAGGCCGAGATGTACAGCTCGTCTTCGGTGAGCAGGCCATAGTTGGCCAGGTTCAGCACCAGCTGCACCTTGCCTTCGAGGTAGCTGTAGATCTCGGTGTAAGGTGGGATCGCCACGTCGGCTTCGGCGAAGCTGATCTTCAACACGATGAAGAACGGCAGCATGAAGAACAGGAACAGCCAGATGAACGGCACGCCGATCACCAGGTGCCGCCCCTCCGGGGTCAGGCGCTGGAAGGCTCGCTTGAGCTTGCGCAGTTTCATGACCGCAGTACCACGCCGCTGTCGTCTTCCCACCACACGTACACTTCGTCACCCCAGGTCGGGCGGGTGCCCTGACGCTCGGCGTTGGCGACGAACGACTGGACTACCTTGCCGCTGGGCAGCTCGACGTAGAACACCGAGTGGCCACCGAGGTAGGCGATGTCGTGAACCTTGCCACGCGACCAGTTGTGCTCGCAGGTTGGCTGCGTGGTGGTGACCAGCAGTTTCTCCGGGCGCAGGGCGTAGGTGATGTGCTTGTCTTCCACCGAGGTGGTGATGCCGTGGCCGACGTAGATCTTGCGCTCCAGCTCCGGGCTGGCAATGACCGCGTGGCCTTCGGCGTCTTCGACCACTTCACCTTCGAACAGGTTGACGTTGCCGATGAACTCGCAGACCAGGCGGCTGGTCGGGGTTTCATAGATGTCGATCGGGCTGCCGATCTGGGCGATCCAGCCCAGGTGCATGATGGCGATGCGCTGGGCCATGGTCATGGCCTCTTCCTGGTCGTGGGTCACCATCACGCAGGTCACGCCCACGCGCTCGATGATCTCCACCAGCTCCAGTTGCATCTGCGAGCGCAGCTTCTTGTCCAGCGCGCCCATCGGTTCGTCGAGCAGCAGCAGCTTGGGGCGCTTGGCCAGCGAACGGGCCAGGGCCACACGCTGGCGCTGGCCACCGGACAGCTGGTGCGGCTTGCGCTTGGCATATTGGGTCATGTGCACCAGCTTGAGCATCTCGGCCACGCGGGCGTCGATCTCGGCCTTGGGCATCTTGTCCTGCTGCAGGCCGAAGGCGATGTTCTGCGCCACGGTCATGTGCGGGAACAGCGCGTAGGACTGGAACATCATGTTGATCGGCCGCTCGTAGGGCGGCATGTCGGTGATGTCGACACCGTCGAGGAAGATCCGTCCCTCGGTCGGGCGCTCGAAGCCGGCGAGCATGCGCAGCAGGGTCGATTTACCGGAACCGGAGCCACCCAGCAGGGCGAAGATCTCGCCTTTGCGGATTTCCAGGGACACATCGTCCACGGCTATGGTTTCGTCGAACTTCTTCGTGACCCGGTCGATCTTGACCAGCACCTGCTTGGGTTGCTGGCCACCCTCGAGGGCTTTCTTATAGGCACCGGAGGCAACTGCCATGAGTGAAACTCCCAACAAGATTTATATGCCCACACGGCCTGTTGCTACAGGGGCCGTGGCGGGCCTGGATTGTTGTTACTTGCCCGACTTGACCTTGGTCCAGCTGCGGGTCATCAGACGCTGCACCTTGGGTGGCAACTCTGCGTTGACGAACATCTTGTCCAGCACTTCCTGCGGTGGGTAAACCGCGGCGTCAGTCCTCACGGCCTGGTCCATCAGGTCGCCAGCCTTGGGGTTCGGGTTGGCGTAACCGACGTAATCACTGACCTGGGCGATAACCTCAGGCTTCAGCAAATAGTTGATGAAGGCGTGGGCCTCTTTGAGGTTCTTGGCATCCTTGGGGATCGCCAGCACATCGAACCAGAGGTTGCCGCCTTCTTTGGGGATTGCGTAGGCCAGGCTCACGCCTTTCTTCGCTTCAGCAGCGCGGGCCTTGGCCTGGAACACGTCACCGGAGAAGCCTGCCGCGACGCAGATGTCGCCGTTGGCCAGGTCGGTGATGTATTTCGAAGAGTGGAAGTAGGTCACGTAGGGGCGCACGGCCAACAGCTTGGCCTCGGCCTTCTTGTAGTCTTCAGGGTCGGTGCTGTTGGGGCTCAGGCCCATGTAGTTGAGCACCGCCGGGAGCATCTCGTCGGCCGAGTCGAGGAAGGCCACGCCGCACTTGCTGAGCTTCTTCATGTTCTCGGGCTCGAACAGCACGGCCCAGGAGTCGATCTTGTCGGTGCCCAGCACCGCCTTGACCTTCTCGACGTTGTAGCCGATGCCGTTGGTACCCCACAGGTAGGGCACGGCGTACTGATTGCCCGGGTCGTTCTTCTCGAGGCGCTTCATCAGCGCCGGGTCGAGGTTGGCATAGTTGGGCAACAGACCCTTGTCGAGCTTCTGGAACGCGCCCGCCTTGATCTGCTTGCCGAGGAAATGGTTGGACGGCACCACTACGTCATAGCCGGTCTTGCCGGCCAGCAGCTTGCCTTCCAGGGTTTCGTTGGAATCGAACACGTCCTGCACCGGCTTGATACCGGTTTCTTTCTCGAAATCCGCGAGGGTGGTCGGCCCGATGTAGTCGGACCAGTTGTAAATATGCACCGTGGGCGCCGCTTGGACGCTGCAAGCCAGCGTCAGGCCCGCTCCAGCCATCAAGGCCTTGCGCAATACAGAAATAGACAAGTGGGGGCTCCTTACAATCAGTGCCTTTGCGGGCGGAAAACCTGGCCGCTCACGCAAAACCGGCGCGCAACTTACCTTCACGGCTACGATGCCGCAAACTTATTTGCCTAAAGCTGCCTCTGGGCCGCAAAGGCCCGGCCCAGAGGGTCCCGCATCGGGCTTACTTGCCCGACTTGATCTTGGTCCAGCTACGGGTGATGTCGCGCTGGGCGGCCTTCTCCGGCGCCTTGATGGCGTACAGCTGTGCCTTCACTTCATCGGACGGGTAGATAGCCGGGTCGCTGGTGATGTCCTTGTCCACGAACTGGGTAGCCGCCTTGTTGCCGTTCGGGAAGCGCACGGCATTGGTGATGCCGGCCATGACTTCCGGTTGCATCAGGTAGTCCATGAACTTGTAGGCCGCTTCGACGTTCTCGGCGTCCTTCGGAATGGCGACCATGTCGTAGAAGGTGCCGGCACCCTCTTTAGGAATGGTGTAGCTCAGCTTGACCTTGTCGCCGGCCTCGTGGGCACGGGCCTTGGACTGCTCCAGGTCACCCGAGTAACCCACGGCCACGCAGATGTTGCCGTTGGCCAGGTCCGAGATGTACTTGGAGGAGTGGAAGTAGGTGATCGAAGGACGGATCTTGAGGAACAGGTCTTCGGCGGCCTTCAGGTCTTCCTTCTTGGTGCTGTCGCTTGGCTTGCCCAGGTAGTGCAGCGCGGCCGGGATCATCTCGGTCGGTGCATCGAGGAAGCTCACGCCGCAGCTCTTGAGCTTGGCGATGTTCTCAGGCTTGAACACGGCGTCCCACGAATCGATCTTGTCCACGCCCAGCGCGGCCTTGACCTTCTCCGGGTTGTAGCCGATGCCGATGGAGCCCCACATGTACGGGAAGGCGAACTTGTTGCCCGGGTCGCTGGCATCGCCGACGGCCTTGAGCAGGGCCGGGTCGAGGTTTTTCCAGTTGGGCAGCTTGGAACGGTCCAGCTCCTGGTAGACGCCAGCCTTGATCTGCTTGGCCAGGAAGTTGTTGGACGGCACGACGATGTCGTAGCCCGACTTGCCCGCCAGCAGCTTGGCTTCGAGGGTTTCGTTGCTGTCGAAGACGTCGTAGACGACCTTGATGCCAGTCTGCTTCTCGAAGTTGGCCACGGTGTCCGGGGCGATGTAGTCCGACCAGTTGTAGACGTGCAGCACTTTGTCATCAGCCTGAACAGCGGTCGCCACGGCACCCATCAGGGCGGCGGCCAGCAGCGTCTTGCCCAATTTCTTCATGCGTAATGCTCCAGAATTTATTATCAAGCCATCTGTTCAGCAGCCAGGGCCCACGGTGCACGCGCTGGGCGACTAAACAGCCGTTAGTCTGGCAAGTTACAAGGCGCTGTTTCAACACAACCAGGGCCTTGTAATGACTTAATGTCACCTCGCCAGCCTAGCAGACCGTCATTTGATCGCTTCGTAGGTCAAATCCAGGCACTTGCGCGCCTTTTCCACCAGCTCGTCCACCTCGGCATGGGTAATCACCAGCGGCGGGGCGATGATCATGGTGTCACCCACGGCGCGCATGATCAGGCCGTTTTCAAAGCAGAAGTTGCGGCAGACCATGCCCACGCCCTTGCCCTCGTAACGGCTGCGAGTCGCCTTGTCCTTGACCAGCTCGATCGCGCCGAGCAGGCCCAGGCCGCGCACTTCGCCCACCAGTGGGTGGTCCTGCAGCTCACGCAGTCGTTTTTGCAAGTAGGGTGCCACTTCCGTGCGGGCGTGCTCGATGATCTTCTCGTCACGCAGGATGCGCAGGTTTTCCAAGCCCACCGCCGCCGCCACCGGGTGGCCGGAGTAGGTGAAGCCGTGGTTGAAGTCGCCACCTTCGCTGATCACCTTGGCCACCTTGTCACGCACGATCACACCGCCCATGGGGATGTAACCGGAGGTCAGGCCCTTGGCGATGGTCATCAGGTCGGGCTTGAGGTCGTAGTAGTCGGAGCCGAACCACTCGCCGGTGCGGCCGAAGCCACAGATCACTTCGTCGGCGACGAACAGGATGTCGTACTTGGCCAGGATCTCCTTGACCTTCGGCCAGTAGGTCTCTGGCGGGATGATCACGCCGCCGGCGCCCTGGATCGGCTCGGCGATGAAGGCGGCGACGTTGTCTTCGCCGACCTCGAGGATTTTCTTCTCCAACTGCTCGGCGGCCCATACCCCGAATTCGTCCGGGGTCATGTCGCCACCTTCACCGAACCAGTACGGCTGCGGGATGTGCACGATGCCTGGGATCGGGAGGCCGCCCTGCTCGTGCATGCCGCTCATGCCGCCCAGGCACGCGCCGGCAAAAGTGGAGCCGTGGTAGCCGTTGATGCGGCCGATGATGGTCTGCTTGTGCGGCTTGCCCTTGAGCGCCCAGTAGTGGCGGACCATGCGCAGCACGGTGTCGTTGCCTTCGGAGCCGGAGCCGGTGAAGAACACATGGGTCATGCCCGCAGGGGCCACGTCGGTGATCGCCTTGGCCAGCTCCAGCGCGGGCGGGTGGGCGGTCTGGAAGAACAGGTTGTAGTACGGCAGCTCGCGCATCTGCTTTTCTGCCGCCTGCACCAGTTCTTCACGGCCATAGCCCACCGCCACGCACCACAGGCCGGCCATGCCGTCGAGGATCTTGTGGCCCTCGCTGTCCCACAAATGCACACCCTGCGCCTTGGTGATGATGCGCGGCCCCTTCTCCTTCAGCTGCTTGTAGTCGCTGAAAGGTGCAAGGTGGTGCTCGCCGCTCAGGGTCTGCCATTCACGGGTTTGCGGGTTGTTGACGCTCATGTGCTTCTCCATGGTCCGGTGGCCGCGCCTTGGGCGGCCTCAGGGTTGATCACACAGCAAACAGCAGGAACTCTCGCTCCCAGGAGCTGATGACGCGCTTGAAGTTTTCATGCTCGGCGCGCTTGGTGGCGACGTAGCCGGTAATGAATTTCTTGCCCAGGTACTGCTCCAGTGCCCGGCTGATTTCCATGCGTTCGAGGGCATCCTCGATGGTCAGCGGCAGGCGCAGGTTACGGCGCTCGTAGCCACGGCCCTGTACCGGCGCGCTGGCCTCGATGCCTTCGACCATGCCGATGTAGCCGCACAGCAGGCTGGCGGCGATGGCCAGGTACGGGTTGGCGTCGGCGCCCGGCAGGCGGTTCTCGACTCGGCGGTTCTGCGGGCCGGCATCCGGTACGCGCAAGCCGACGGTGCGGTTCTCTTCACCCCACTCGACGTTCACCGGCGCCGAGGTGTCCGGCAGGAAGCGGCGGAACGAGTTGACGTTGGGGGCGAACAGCGGCAGCGCCTCGGGGATGAACTTCTGCAGGCCACCGATGTGGTTGAGGAACAGCTCGCTCATGCTGCCGTCGGCATTGGAGAAGATGTTCTTGCCGGTGGCGGCATCGACCACGCTCTGGTGCAGGTGCATGGCACTGCCTGGCTCGCCGGTCATCGGCTTGGCCATGAAGGTGGCGGCCACGTTGTGCTTGAGCGCCGCCTCGCGCATGGTGCGCTTGAACACCAGGATCTGGTCGGCCAGGTGCAGGGCATCGCCGTGACGGAAGTTGATTTCCATCTGCGCGGTGCCGTCTTCGTGGATCAGCGTGTCGAGGTCCAGCTGCTGCAGTTCGCACCAGTCATAGACGTCCTCGAACAGCGGGTCGAATTCGTTGGCGGCCTCGATCGAGAACGACTGGCGGCCAGTTTCCGGGCGGCCGGAACGGCCCACCGGCGGCTGCAGCGGGAAGTCCGGGTCTTCGCTGCGCTTGGTCAGGTAGAACTCCATCTCTGGCGCGACGATCGGCTGCCAGCCCTTGTCGGCGTAGAGCTTGAGGACTTTCTTGAGCACGTTGCGCGGCGACAGTTCGACCGGGTTGCCCTTCTTGTCGTAGGTGTCGTGGATCACCTGGGCAGTCGGCTCGATGGCCCAGGGCACGAGAAACACCGCGTTCTCGTCGGGGCGGCAGATCATGTCGATGTCGGCCGGGTCGAGCAGTTCGTAATAGATGTCGTCGTCGACGTAATCGCCGGTCACGGTCTGCAGCAGCACGCTCTCGGGCAGGCGCATGCCTTTTTCGGCGATGAACTTGTTGGTGGGCGAGATCTTGCCTCGGGTGATGCCGGTCAGGTCGCTGATCAGGCATTCCACTTCGGTGATCTTGTGCTCTTTCAACCAATCGGTGAGCTGGTCGAGGTTGTTACTCATAAATACCTCAGGAGGTAATGTGGCCCGGTTGCAGGGAACCGGCTGCCATTGACGCCTGGCGTCGGTCAAAGTCGGCGCACACAGCGCCGAGGGGCCTGGACAGGCCCGCGCCTTGATTCTGGATGGAGTGCCTGGCTAAAGCAAAAACCTGCGCGCAGGCCGCCAGTGGATACACTCCATAAGAGTGGCTCCGTGGTGAAAGCAAAGGGCAGATAGAAAGGAAGACGTGCAGTAACGCATTACGAGGCATGGTTTTTTTGTGCGAACCGTCAATTATTGCGGCCACTGCGGCCACCCACTGTTGCAGGCGTGCAATGATCGGACGGTAACCGGGAGATGTACCTGAGCGCACCGTGCATGCGGCGCTGGCAGGTCTCGACAGGCGGACCATGTGACCCTCGTATTATTGTGTTCTGGGTTGTGACCGAGCTTAGCCTTGTTCATTTTTTTACACAACTCCTCCGTAAAAAATAAAACACGGCCCGCTCTGGATAACCCTTCAGCACGAAAATAGCGGATAATGGCACGCCCCGATATGCAGCAAATCTGCCGTAGACGTGCCATTTCAGGGCATCATGGGGCTGGCTTGACTTAGCCCGGTCTTTCCGATTGACTGGGGTTGCAAGCCCCCCTTGATTGATATTTTTAACAACAAAGGTGTTGCATCATGTCGGTACCCCCGCGTGCCGTTCAGCTTAACGAAGCGAACGCGTTCCTTAAGGAACATCCTGAGGTTCTCTACGTTGACCTTCTGATTGCAGATATGAATGGTGTGGTTCGTGGCAAGCGCATCGAGCGCACGAGCCTGCACAAGGTTTACGAGAAAGGCATCAACCTGCCGGCCTCCCTCTTCGCCCTCGACATCAACGGTTCGACCGTCGAAAGCACGGGCCTCGGTCTGGACATCGGCGATGCCGACCGCATCTGCTACCCGATCCCCGACACCCTGTGCAACGAGCCCTGGCAGAAGCGCCCTACCGCGCAATTGCTGATGACCATGCACGAACTCGAAGGCGAGCCGTTCTTCGCCGACCCGCGTGAAGTGCTGCGCCAGGTGGTGAGCAAGTTCACCGACATGGGCCTGACCATCTGCGCCGCGTTCGAGCTGGAGTTCTACCTGATCGACCAGGAGAACGTGAACGGCCGCCCGCAGCCGCCACGCTCGCCGATTTCGGGCAAGCGCCCGCAGTCGACCCAGGTGTACCTGATCGACGACCTCGACGAATACGCCGACTGCCTGCAGGACATCCTCGAAGGCGCGAAAGAGCAGGGCATCCCGGCCGACGCGATCGTCAAGGAAAGCGCCCCGGCCCAGTTCGAAGTCAACCTGCATCACGTTGCCGACCCACTCAAGGCCTGTGACTACGCGGTGCTGCTCAAGCGGCTGATCAAGAACATCGCCTACGACCATGAAATGGACACCACCTTCATGGCCAAGCCCTACCCGGGCCAGGCAGGCAACGGCCTGCATGTACACATCTCCGTGCTGGACAAAGATGGCAACAACATCTTCACCAGCGAGGATCCCGAGCAGAACGCCGCGCTACGTCACGCTGTCGGCGGTGTGCTCGAGACCCTGCCCGCCTCCATGGCGTTCCTCTGCCCCAACGTCAACTCGTACCGCCGCTTCGGCGCGCAGTTCTACGTGCCCAATGCGCCGAGCTGGGGCCTGGACAACCGCACCGTGGCCCTGCGTGTACCCACAGGTTCGCCGGACTCGGTGCGCATCGAACACCGCGTCGCCGGTGCCGATGCCAACCCGTACCTGATGATGGCGGCCGTGCTGGCCGGCGTGCACCACGGCCTGACCAACAAGGTCGAACCGGGTGAGCCGATCGAAGGCAACTCGTACGAGCAGCTGGAGCAGAGCCTGCCGAACAACCTGCGCGATGCCCTGCGCGAGCTGGACGACAGCGAGATCCTCAACAAGTACATCGATCCGAAGTACATCGACATCTTCGTCGCGTGCAAGGAGAGCGAGCTGGAGGAGTTCGAGCATTCGATCTCCGACCTCGAGTACAACTGGTATCTGCATACCGTGTAACTGAAAACGCCGCCCTCAGGGGCGGCGTTTTTGTTTAGCTGCGGCGACGTCTTCTTCGCGGGTAAACCCGCTCCCACAGGCTTTGCACATAACCTGTGGGAGCGGGTTTACCCGCGAAAAGGCCCCCAACAAGCATGCGTCAGAGCGGCTTCTCGAAAATCTTCGAATTACGCTGGAAGTTGTACAGCGACGCCCGCGCCGCCGGCAGCTGCTCCACGCCACAGGGCGCAAAGCCACGCTCGCGGAACCAGTGCGCGGTCCGGGTCGTCAGCACGAACAAGGTCTTCAACCCCAACTGCCGAGCCCGCGCCTCGATGCGTTCGAGCAGCTCGTCGCCACGCCCGCCATGCCGGTACTCGGGGTTCACCGCCAGGCACGCCAGCTCCCCCGCCTCGGAATCGGCAATCGGGTACAGCGCCGCACAGGCGATGATCATGCCCTCGCGCTCGACCACGCTGAACTGCTCGATCTCCCGCTCCAGCACCTCGCGCGAACGGCGCACCAGGATACCCTGCTCTTCCAGCGGGCTGATCAGGTCCAGCAGGCCACCGACATCGTCGATGGTCGCCTCGCGCACCACTTCGAACTGCTCCTGGGACACCAGCGTGCCGCCACCACCACGGGTGAACAGCTCGGTCAGCAGCGCGCCATCTTCGGCGTAACTGACGATATGGCTGCGCGCCACCCCGCCCTTGCAGGCCTCGGCGGCCGCGTCCAGCAATTCCGCCTGGTAATCGCTGCCCAGGCGCTGCAGGTGCGGCGCAATCTGTTGCGGGCGCAGTTCGCGTACCAGTTGCCCCTGGTCATCCAGCAGGCCGGGCTCGGCGCCGAACAGCAGCAGCTTGTCGGCACCCAGCTCGATCGCGGCGCGGGTGGCCACGTCTTCGCAGGCCAGGTTGAAGATCTCGCCGGTCGGCGAGTAGCCCAGCGGCGACAGCAGCACGATGGAGCGCTCGTCGAGCAGGCGGTTGATGCCCTTGCGGTCGACTCGGCGCACTTCGCCGGTGTGGTGGTAATCGACCCCCTCCAGCACGCCGATCGGCCGCGCGGTGACCAGGTTGCCGGACGCTACGCGCAGGCGCGAGCCCTGCATCGGTGACGCCGCCATGTCCATCGACAGGCGCGCCTCGATGGCCAGGCGCAGGGCGCCGACCGCATCGATCACGCAGTCGAGGGTAGCCGCGTCGGTGATCCGCAGGCCATGGTGGTAGTGCGGGGTCAGGCCGCGGGCGGCCAGGCGGCTTTCGATCTGCGGGCGCGAGCCGTGCACCAGCACCAGCCGCACGCCGAGGCTGTGCAACAGCACCAGGTCGTGGACGATATTGCCGAAGTTCGGGTGTTCCACACCGTCGCCCGGGAGCATGACCACGAAGGTGCAGTCGCGGTGGGCGTTGATGTAGGGAGAAGCATGGCGCAGCCAGTTGACGTAATCGGGCATGACGAGGCCTGTGGATAAGTGAACGGAGAACGAAAAGGCGCACAACGTTCGAAAGTCATCGTCGGAACAGGCTTGCGGTCACGCGCGGTCTCCTCTAGGCAGGAACGAATCAGCTCAATGGACGTTTAGCTCAGGCAATAGTGCCGGATCAGGTCACGCAATAGACGCACGGTAGGCTCGATACGTGACATTTCAAGGTACTCGCCAGGCTGGTGGGCGCAGGCGATGTCGCCCGGGCCAAGCACGATGGTCTGGCAGCCGAGCTGCTGAAGATAAGGCGCTTCGGTGCCAAAGGCCACCGCTTCGGCGCGATGGCCGGTCAGGCGTTCGGCCAGTTGCACCAGTTCGCAGTCGGCGGCCTGCTCGAAGGGCGGCACCTCGGGGAACAGCGGCGCGTAGTCGATGCGCACCTCGTGGCGCTCGGCCAGCGGCGCCAGTTTGCCGCGAATGGCCGCGCGCAGCTGCTCGACATCCATGCCCGGCAACGGGCGCAGGTCGAACTCCAGCGCGCACTGGCCACAGATCCGGTTGGGGTTGTCGCCGCCGTGGATGCAGCCGAAATTCAGGGTTGGCGTGGGCACCGTGAACTGCGGATTGCGGTACTTTTCCTGCCAGCCGCGGCGCAGGTCCATCAACTCGCCCATCACCGCATGCATGGCCTCCAGAGCGCTGTGGCCGAGCGATGGGTCCGACGAATGGCCGCTGCGCCCGAGGATGTCGATGCGGTCCATGAGGATGCCCTTGTGCATGCGGATCGGCTTGAGCCCGGTGGGCTCGCCGATCACCGCCGCGCGGCCGAGCGGCTGGCCGGCTTCGGCCAGGGCGCGGGCGCCGGACATCGAGCTCTCCTCGTCGCAGGTGGCGAGGATCAGCAGCGGTTGCTTGAAGTCGTGCTCCAGCAGCGGAATCACCGCGTCGATGACCAGGGCGAAAAAGCCCTTCATGTCGCAACTGCCCAGCCCGACCCAGCGGCCATCGACTTCGGTCAGCTTCAGCGGGTCGCTTTTCCACAGCTGCGGGTCGTAGGGCACGGTGTCGCTGTGCCCCGCCAGCACCAGCCCGCCCGGGCCGGTGCCGCGGCTGGCCAGCAGGTTGTACTTGCCGGGGCTGACCTGCTGGATCTCGCATTTGAAACCCAGGTCGCCCAGCCAACCGGCCAGCAGGTCGATGACCGGGCGGTTGGACTGGTCCAGCGCAGGCTGGGTGCAACTGACCGACGGGGCGGCGATCAGGGCGGCGAACTGGTCTTTCAGCGACGGCAACGGCATGCGCGGACTCCTCGACGGCATCGAAACTCATCATAACAATGCCATCCCTGCGCAGAGCAAGCGATTGCCGGGTACCACGCAATCCCTGTGGGAGCGGGTTTACCCGCGATGGGCCGCAAAGCGGCCCCAAAACCGGCAGGCCACAGCCGACTCCTGTAGACTGCCCGGCAACGATGTCCCCTCCTTCCGAGCCCGCGATGCACACAGAAACCGAACTCAAACTCCGCGCCAGCCCCGAGACCCTTGCCGCCCTGCGCGAGCACCCGCTGCTGAAAAAGCGCAACAAGTCCGGCTGGCAGACCCGCGAACTGCTCAATCAGTATTTCGACACCCCCGAGCGTGAGCTGTCCGCCGCCCGTGTCGCCCTGCGCCTGCGCCGTGACGGCGAGGTGATCATCCAGACCCTCAAGTGCCGCGGCAAGAGCGTGGCCGGCCTGTCCGAGCGCAACGAGCACGAGTGGCAGTTGGACAAGGTCAAGCTCGACCTGAAGAAGCTCGACGCCAGCTGCTGGCCCGAGCAACTGGCCGAGCTCGACAAGAAAACCATCAAGCCGTTGTTCACCACTGATTTCACCCGCGAGTACGCGGAGATTTCCTGGGGCCGCGGCAAGGCCAAGGTGGTGATCGAGGCTGCGCTGGACCAAGGCTTCGTGATCGCCGGCAAACGCAAGGAAGCCATCTGCGAGCTGGAGCTCGAGCTGCGCGAAGGCGCGCCTGAAGCGCTGCTGGAGCTGGCCGCCGAACTGGCCGCCACGCTGCCACTGATGCCCTGTGACATCAGCAAGGCCGAACGCGGCTACCGCCTGCTCGACGAAGGCAGCTACGAGCTGGACCTGCCGAGCGCCGAGCTGGATGCCGAAATGCCGGTGGACGACGCCTTCGCCGCCCTCGCCTGGCAATTGCTCGGCAGCAGCCAGCGCCTGGCCGAGCAGTACCGCCACACCGGCCATTGGCGCCTGCTGCAGGACTGGGTGCGCTGCCTGGCCGAGCTGCGCGCGCTCACTGGCAGCCTTGGCCAGGCCGCGCCGCGCGCTGCCACCCGCGAGCTGCGCGCCAGCCTCGACGCCCTGCTGGAAGACTGGCGCCCGCTGGTGCTGGCCGGCAACGAGGACGAAGACATCCGCCGCGCCGCACCCGAGCAGTTCACTGAAGAGCTGGAAGACCCGCGTTGGGGCCAGTTCTCCCTGGAAACTGCGCGCTGGCTGAGTGCCCGTGCCTGGACCGTCGAACGCAAAGGCCGTGGCGAACGCCAGGGCAAGGCGCAACTGGCCAGCTGGCTGCAGCACCTGCTCGGCGAGGAAGCCCGCGCCCTCAAGCTGCCGCTGTACGTACAGCGCCCGGAAGACCTGGCCGAGCAGCTGCCGCGCATCGAGTCCGTACAGGCCTGGATGCACCATGCCCGCCAGGTGCTCGACCTGCCCCAGCAGGACCGTCTGTACGGTGAGCTGAACAAGCTGCACGAACTGGCCGAGCAACCGCTGGTCGATGAGCACAAGGACGAACTGCTGGAAGCGCGCATCGAGCAGGCCCGCGCCATCGAACAGAATCGCGCCTGGAAGTACCTGCTCAAGTCGCCTTCAGCGCGTTAAGGGCAGGCTGGTCGTGGACTTGATCTCGGACAAGGCCACGATCGAATTGACCTCCTGGATCCCCGGCACATTCGACAGCTTTTCGAAGAAGAACCGTTCGTAGGCTTCGATGTCCGGGGTGACAATACGCAGCAGGAAATCCACCGAGCCCATCAGCACGTAGCACTCCAGCACCTCGGGGAAGCCGCGGATCGCCTCGGTGAACTCGGCGAAGTTCGAACGGCCGTGGGCATTGAGCTTCACCTCGGCGAAGATCTGCGTATTCAGCCCCACCTTCTTGCGATCCAGCAGGGTCACCTGGCCACGGATCACCCCCTCCTCTTTCAGACGCTGGATACGGCGCCAACAGGGCGATTGCGACAGGCCGACCCGCTCGGCTACCTGCGCACTGGACAATGAAGCATCCGCCTGCAGCACCTCGAGAATGCGCCGGTCATAGGCGTCCAGTTCGCTTTGCATGATTGATTCTCCAATACGCCATAAAACGAATTATCTAATTCGCAAAAACGGTGAATTGCCGAATCATAGCGAAAATATGCCCCGCCGAACGTGCAAGAATTTCTGCACTTTCGCGGAGACCCAGCATGAACGCACTCGAACACCTCCTCACTTCGCCCCGCACCGACGCCTGGGCCGCCACGGCCGCACACAGCACCGTGCACTACCACCTGCAGGCCGAAGCCGAGCCGGACACCCTGTGCCGGGTACTGAACCTGTTCGCGCTGCAATTTCTCACCCCGCACAGCGTGCAGGTGAGCCAGTGCGACGACCTGCTCGACGTGCAGATCGGTATCGGCGGCCTGAGCTGGCACCGCGCCGAAGTGATCGCGCAAAAGTTGCGCAACCTGGTCTGTGTCGCCGACGTCAGCCTGAACAACCTGCCGCGCCTGGCGCACGCGGCCGTGAGCTGAAGGCCGCCGGCGGCAAGATCCGGAAACCCTTTGCCGCACCGCGGCAGGACCACCCGGGCTAGCCTTTCCAGGCCTTCGTTCACCTGGCCAGGACGCCGCCATGCTCGCCAAGGACAGCCATGACCTCGACCTCAACCGCCTGCTAGATGCCCTGCTGGCCGAGCAACGCATCACCGCCAGCGATGCCCTGCAGGCACTCGAACGGGCAAGGTCCCACCCCACCGACCATCCTCTGGAACTGATTGCAGCCCTGGCCCTGCCAGACCCACTGCACCCAGGCCAGGCCCTCGGGCTGGATAGCCTCTGCCGCTGGCTGGCGCACCAGGCCGGCCAGCCGTTCCTGCACATCGACCCGCTACAGATCGACCTGGCCCGCCTTGGCAACCTGGTCTCTGCGGCATTCGCCCAGCGCCACGGCATCCTTGCGGTGGCCATGGACGACAGCAGCATTACCGTGGCCAGCGCCCAGCCCTACCAGCGCGAGTGGGAAGCCGACCTGGCCCTGAGCCTTGGCAAGCGGGTGCGCCGGGTACTGGCCAGCCCCAGGCAACTGCGCCAGCTGGCACCGACCTTCTACGGGCTGGCCCACTCGGTCCGGGGTGCCGGCCAGCAGCAGTCGCCGCGCCTGGGCGAGCTGGAACAACTCCTGGAACTGGGCGCCAGCCATCAGCAAGCCAGTGCCGACGACGCCCACATCGTGCACATCGTCGACTGGATGCTGCAGTACGCCATCGAACAAGGCGCCAGCGATATCCACCTGGAACCGCGCCAAGCCCAGGGCCACCTGCGCCTGCGCATCGACGGCCTGCTGCACGCGGTCTACGCCTTCCCTGCGGCGGTTGCGCTGGCCATGGTCAGCCGCCTGAAACACCTGGGGCGGATGAACGTGGCGGAGAAACGCCGGCCCCAGGATGGCCGGCTCAAAAGTCGTCTGCCGGGCGGCGCGGACATCGAGTTGCGGCTCTCCACCCTGCCCACGCCGTTCGGCGAAAAGCTGGTGCTACGCCTGTTCGACCCCCGGCAACGGCATGACACCCTCGAACGCCTCGGCTTGGGCGGCTCGCTTCTGCAGCAGTGGCAGGCGCTGCTGCAACAGCGCCAGGGCATCCTGCTGGTCACCGGGCCCACCGGCTCGGGCAAGACCAGTACGCTGTATGCCAGCCTCAGGCACCTGGCCACACCACAGGTGAACCTGTGCAGCATCGAAGACCCCATCGAACGCCTGGAGCCCGCCATCAATCAGCTGCAGGTCCAGCCGGGCCTGGACCTGAACTTTGCCGACGGCGTGCGCGCCCTGCTGCGCCAGGACCCGGACATCATCATGATCGGTGAGATCCGTGACCCCGAGACCGCGCAGGTAGCCGTGCAAGCGGCGCTGACCGGGCACCTGGTGCTGTCCACCCTGCACACCAACGATGCCTGCGGCGCCATCACCCGCCTGCAGGAGCTGGGTGTGGCCGACTACCTGATCAAGGCCACGCTGATCGGCGTTCTGGCCCAGCGCCTGGTACGCACGCTGTGCCCGGCCTGCCGCGACAGCGCCCCGCAGGGACAGCCCTGCGGCCAGTGCCGGGGCAGCGGTTTCCAGGGCCGCACAGGGTTGTTCGAGTTGCTCAGGGTCAGCGCCAGCCTGCGTGAACGGATCACCCCGGGCGCCGACCTGGCCGCCCTGCGCCGGCAAGCACAGGCCGACGGCCTGCGTGACCTGCAACGCTGCGGCCAGGACCGCGTCGAGCAGGGGCTGACCACCCTGGAGGAGGTGCTACGGGTCTGTGGATAAGTGATAAATCCCCTGTGTGTACGGGAACTTGGCGTGGGCAGGCATGATCCAACCAGCATCTCAAACAGCCCTCAAAGACCGAGGTGATTCATCATGCGTTTCAAAACAGCCATCGCAGCCACCGTCCTGTTCGCGCTGCCCATTGGCTCCGCCATGGCCGACACGTTCTGGCGTAACGTCATCTCCTCGGGTGCCACCACTGCCTCGACCTACCTGACCTTCAAGGACCACAAGCTGATCGTCGCCGCCCAGGATGACGCCGGCAGCTTTGTCGCCAGTGACGGTGCGATTCGCGGGCCGTTCCTGGAAGCTGCCATCAACCAGGTTCGCGCCGACAACCCGGGCGTGCAGGCCAGCGACATGGAACTGGCCAACGCAATCCTGGCCAAAAATGCCGTAGCCGAGTAATCCAGGGGGGCTGCTTTGCAGCCCAATCGCCGGCAAGCCGGCTCCCACTCCGACCGCATCAGCCCAGGCTTGTGGGAGCTGGCTTGCCAGCGATGACGCCAGTACAAGCGACACAAAATTGCTGCTTCCACAGGGCATGGGCAATTTCAGCGATACGCCTCCACCGGCACACACGAACAGAACAGGTTCCGGTCCCCATACACATTGTCGACCCGGTTCACCGCCGGCCAGTATTTATGCTGGCGCGCGTGAGCGCTGGGGGCGATGCCCTGCTCGATGCTGTAGGGCCGGTTCCACGGCGCCAGCACGTCGGCCAGAGTGTGCGGGGCATGCTTGAGCGGGTTGTCCTCGGCGGGCCAGTTGCCGTCCTGCACCTGCGCGATCTCGGCGCGGATCGCCAGCATTGCTTCGACAAAACGGTCCAGTTCGGCCTTCGACTCGCTCTCGGTAGGCTCGACCATCAAGGTTCCCGGCACCGGGAACGACATGGTCGGGGCATGGAAGCCGTAGTCCATCAGGCGCTTGGCCACGTCCTCCTCGCTGATGCCGGTCAGCGCCTTGAGCGGGCGCAGGTCGAGGATGCACTCGTGGGCCACCCGCTGGTTGCGCCCGCGGTAGAGCACCGGGAAGGCATCGCGCAACTGGCTGGCCAGGTAGTTGGCCGACAGGATCGCCACCTCGCTGGCATCGGCCAGCTGTGGCCCCATCATGGCGATGTACATCCAACTGATCGGCAGGATGCTGGCGCTGCCCCATGGCGCGGCACTGACCGCGGTGTTGTTCGGGTCCAGCCCGGGCACCGGCACGACAGGGTGGCTGGCAACGAACGGCTTGAGGTGTGCACGGATGCCGATCGGCCCCATGCCCGGACCACCCCCTCCATGGGGGATGCAGAAGGTCTTGTGCAGGTTCATGTGCGAAACATCGGCACCGATGTCCGCCGGGCGTGCCAGCCCCACCTGGGCGTTGAGGTTGGCGCCATCCATGTACACCTGTCCGCCGTGCTGGTGGATCACCTCGCAGATCTCGCGGATGCCCTCCTCGTACACGCCATGGGTCGAGGGGTAGGTGATCATCAGGCAGGACAGCCGCTCGCCGGCGGCCTGGGCCTTGGCCTTGAGGTCGTCGAGGTCGACGTTGCCTTGCTCGTCGCACTCGACGATCACCACCTCCATGCCGGCCATCTGCGCCGACGCCGGGTTGGTGCCGTGGGCCGATGACGGGATCAGGCACAGGGTGCGCCTGGGCTGATGGCGGCTCTGGTGGTAGCGGGTGATCGCCATCAACCCCGCGTACTCGCCCTGGGCGCCGGAGTTGGGCTGCATGCAGATGGCGTCGAAACCGGTGATGGCGCACAACCAGCTTTCCAACTCGTCGATCATTGCCTTGTAGCCCAGCACCTGGGCGGCCGGGGCGAACGGGTGCGGCAGGGCGAACTCGGGCCAGGTGATCGGGATCATCTCGCTGGTAGCATTGAGCTTCATGGTGCAGGAGCCCAGCGGAATCATCGACTGGTTGAGCGCCAGGTCCTTGTTCTCCAGCTGCTTGAGGTAGCGCAGCATCTCGGTTTCGCTGTGGTGCAGGTTGAACACAGGGTGCTGCAGAATCGGCGTGCGCCGCACCAGGGCGCCGGGGATGCCCTCGGGCAGGGCTTGCTGGTCGAGGGTAGCGATGTCCAGGCCGTGGTCGACGCCGAGGAAGATGTCGAACAGCTTGAGCACCGTGGCTTCGTCGCAGGTTTCGTCCAGGCTCACGCCCAGATGCCCACGGCCAAGGATGCGCAGGTTGATGCGGGCAGCCTCGGCGCTTTCGATGATCGCCGCCTGGGTGCCGCCGACGTCGAGCGTGAGGGTGTCGAAGAAGTGCTGGTTGAGGCGCTTGATGCCTTTGCTCTCAAGCCCGGCGGCCAGAATGAAGGTCAGCCGGTGCACCCGCTGGGCGATGCGTTGCAGGCCTTCGGGGCCGTGGTAGACGGCGTAGCAGCTGGCAATGTTGGCCAGCAGCACCTGCGCGGTGCAGATGTTGGAGTTGGCCTTCTCGCGGCGGATGTGCTGCTCGCGGGTTTGCAGGGCCATGCGCAGCGCAGTGTTGCCACGGGCATCGCGGGACACCCCGATGATGCGCCCGGGCATGGCCCGCTTGTAGTCGTCACGACAGGCGAAATAGGCCGCGTGCGGGCCTCCGAAGCCCATGGGCACGCCAAACCGCTGGGTGGAGCCGAGCACCACGTCGGCGCCCAGCTCGCCCGGCGGGGTGAGCACCACCAGGCTGAGGATATCCGCAGCGACGCAGGCCAGGGCCTGCTGGCCGTGCAACTGGTCGATCAGCGGGCGCAAGTCACGCACTTCGCCATGGGTGTCGGGATATTGCAGCAACGCGCCGAACACCTGGTGGCTGGCGAGGTTATCCACAGAGTCGATGATCAGGTCGAAGCCGAAGCCTTCAGCGCGGGTCTTGAGCACCGACAGGGTTTGCGGATGGCAGTGCTCGTCGGCGAAGAACGCGTTGCTCTTGCTGCGCGCCACGCGCTTGGCCAGGGCCATGGCCTCGGCGGCGGCCGTGGCCTCGTCCAGCAGCGAGGCATTGGCCAGGGCCAGGCCGGTGAGGTCGATCACCATCTGCTGGTAGTTCAGCAACGCTTCCAGGCGCCCTTGGGCGATCTCGGGCTGGTAGGGCGTGTAGGCGGTGTACCAACCCGGGTTCTCCAGCACGTTGCGCAGGATGACGGTGGGCGTGATGGTGGCGTGATAGCCCATGCCGATCAGGCTGGTCCACAGCTGGTTCTGCGCGGCGTAGCCGGCGAGCTTGGCCAGGGCGGCCTGTTCATCGAGGGCCGGCGGCAGGTCGAGCGGGCGGTTGAAGCGGATGCCTGGCGGCACGGTCTGTTCGATCAGTTCGCCGCGGCTGGCGACGCCAAGGGCGTCGAGCATGGCCTGCTGCTCCTGGGCATCGGGCCCCAGGTGGCGACTGAGGAATGGGTTGGGTGCGTGCAGTTGATGCAGGGACGGCGACTGTGACATGGCGACAATCTCTTCCTGGACCAGTTCTCATGGAGACTTACAAGTCTAGGAAGGGATCGGCGATGGTGCGGGAAAACTTGTGCTTGCCTGCGGCTGCTTCGCAGCCCTTTCGCGGCACAAGGCCGCTCCTACAGGAGAATGCGATCCCCTGTAGGAGCGGCCTTGTGTCGCGATAGGGGCGCAAGGCGCCCCCAGAGGCTTACTCGCCGATAGCAGCCTTGTAGCCAGCAGCATCCAGCAGCTTGTCCAGCTCAGACTTGTCGCTCGGCTTGAGCTTGAAGATCCACGATTCGTAGGGCTCTTCGTTGAGCAGCTCCGGGCTGTCGGCCAGCTCTTCGTTGACCGCGATCACTTCGCCACCGATCGGGGCATAGATATCGGAGGCCGCTTTCACCGACTCGACCACGCCGGCAGCGTCGCCTGCGGCGAACACCTTGCCGACTTCGGCCAGCTCGACGAACACCACGTCACCCAAGGCTTGCTGGGCGTGGTCGCTGATGCCCACGGTCACTGTGCCGTCGGCTTCCAGACGGGCCCATTCATGGCTATCGGCAAAGCGCAGGTCGGCGGGGATTTGGCTCATAGTCTTGTATTCCTCGATTGGGTCAGCGGTTGGCCCGCCGTTTAAGTAGTCAGATCAGGATCTTGCCGTGGCGCACGAAGGTCGGTTTGACCACCCGCACCGGGTACCATTTGCCGCGGATCTCCACCTCGGCGCGTTCGCCGGTAGCAATGGGCACGCGGGCCAGGGCAATGGACTTGCTCAGCGTAGGAGAGAAACTACCACTGGTGATCTCCCCTTCGCCAATCCCGGACACGCGGACCACCTGATGGGCGCGCAGCACGCCGCGCTCTTCCAGCACCAGGCCGACCAGTTTTTCCTGCACACCTTGCTCGATTTCCGCCAGCAAGCCAGCCCGGCCGATGAATTCACGGCCGGCCGGCTCCCAGGCAACGCTCCAGCCCAGGTTGGAAGTCAGCGGGGTGTGGGCTTCGTCGATGTCCTGGCCATAAAGGTTCATGCCGGCCTCCAGCCGCAGGGTGTCGCGGGCACCCAGCCCGCTCGGGGCAATACCGGCACCGACCAGGTCGTTGAAGAACGCCGGGGCCTGGGCGCCGGGCAGGATGATCTCCAGGCCGTCTTCGCCGGTGTAGCCGGTGCGGGCGATGAACCAGTCACCTTCGGCAACGCCTTCGAACGGGCGCAGTTCGCGGATCAGGGCCGCACGTGCGGGGCTGAGCAGGGCTGCGACCTTTTCGCGGGCATGCGGGCCCTGGATGGCGAGGATCGCCAACTCCGGGCGCAGTTTGAAACTGATGGCGAACCCGGCGCTGTGCGCCTGCAGCCAGGCGTGCACCTTGTCGCGGGTGGCCGCGTTGGCCACCAGGCGATAGCCGTCCTCGGTGCGGTAGGCGATCAGGTCGTCGATCACCCCGCCGTCGGCGTTCAGCAGCGGGCTGTAGAGGGCCTTGCCGGGGGCGTCGAGGCGGGTCACGTCATTGGCCAGCAGATGTTGCAGCCAAGGGGTGGCGGCACAGCCATCGATGTCGATGACGGTCATATGGGAGACATCGAAGACCCCGCAGTCACTGCGCACCTGATGGTGCTCCTCGACTTGCGAGCCGTAGTGCAGGGGCATGTCCCAACCGCCAAAATCGACCGTCTTGGCGCCGAGCGCCAGGTGCAGGTCATACAGAGGCGTACGCTGTCCCATGGGTTTCTCCTTCCGGGCGTGGCGAGGCGGCGGCAGTCGGCGATGTTCAGTCATCACCTGTTCTTGTAGGAGCCGCCGCTGCGAATGCCGCGCATTGTAGCCGCAAGCTGTCAGCCTGGCACCCTCAGCGCGGTTGCCCCGGACGATGGGCCGAACGGCGGATCAGACCGATGACCGGCAGCAGGCCGACCAGCACCAGGCTCAGCGCCGGCAACGAGGCGCGCGCCCATTCGCCTTCGCTGGTCATCTCGAACACCCGCACGGCCAGGGTGTCCCAGCCGAACGGGCGCATCAGCAGGGTGGCCGGCATTTCCTTGAGCACATCGACGAACACCAGCAACGCAGCGCTCAGGGCACCCGGCACCAGCAACGGCAGATACACCTTGAAAAACAATCTCGGCCCGGCGACCCCAAGGCTGCGTGAAGCCTCCGGCAGCGACGGGCGGATGCGCTCCAGGCTGCTTTCCAGCGGGCCGTAGGCGACGGCGACGAAGCGCACCAGGTAGGCCAGCAGCAACGCCGACAGGCTGCCCAGCAGCAGCGGTTTACCCGCCCCGCCCAGCCATTGCGAGAAGGGAATCACCAGTTGATTGTCGAGGTAACTGAACGCCAGCATGATCGACACCGCCAGCACCGAGCCTGGCAAGGCATAGCCCAGGTTCGCCAGGCCGACCCCGGCGCGGATGCCGGTGGTCGGCGCCTGGCGCCGGGCAAAGGCCAGCAGCAAGGCGGCGCAGACGGTGATCAACGCCGCCATGCCACCCAGGTAGAGGGTGTGCAGCACCAGCCCGAGATAACGCTCGTCCAGGTCATGCCGGCCCCGCTGCCAGCACCACACCAGCAGTTGCAGCAGCGGGATGACGAAGGCGCAGGCGAACACCAGCAGGCACCAGCTGCTGGCGGCGAACGCCTTGATGCCGCGCAGGTGGTAGAGCGCCTGCCCCCGTGGCCGTTCGTTGCCGCTGCGGCTGGCGCCGCGTGAACGACGCTCGCCGTACAGCACCAGCATCACCGCCAGCAGCAGCAGGCTGGCCAACTGCGCCGCGCTGGACAGACTGAAGAAGCCGTACCAGGTCTTGTAGATGGCGGTAGTGAAGGTGTCGAAGTTGAACACCGACACCGCGCCGAAATCGGCCAGGGTCTCCATCAGCGCCAGGGCGATACCCGCACCGATGGCCGGCCGCGCCATGGGCAATGCCACCCGCCAGAACGCCTGCAACGGCGACAGCCCAAGCACCCGCGCCGCCTCCATCAGGCCCTTGCCCTGAGCCATGAACGCTGTGCGCGCCAGCAGGTAGACGTAGGGGTAGAACACCAGCACCAGCACGGTGATCACCCCGCCGGTGGAGCGTACCCGGGGCAGGCGCATCGGCCCGAAGACTTCGCGCAGGGCACTCTGCACGGGGCCGGCGAAATCCAGCAGGCCAACGAACACGAACGCCAGGACATAGGCCGGAATGGCGAAAGGCAGCATCAACGCCCAATCCAGCCAGCGCCGCCCGGGGAACTCGCAAAGGCTGGTGAGCCAGGCCAGGCTCACGCCCACCACGGTCACGCCGACACCGACGCCCAGCACCAGGGTCAGGGTGTTGCCCAGCAGGCGGCTCATCTGAGTGTCGAGCAGGTGCGACCAGATCTGCAGGTCGACCGTCTGCCAGGACAGCAGCAGGACGCTCAGCGGCAGCAGCACCAGCGCGGCGATGAGGAAGACCGGGGGATACCAGCGGCGTTGGGGGGCGTGGGGCAAGGCGGGGGTCTCTTTTGCAGTGAGATAGCATCGCGGGGCAAGCCCGCTCCCACGGGCCACGTGGGAGCGGGCTTGCCCCGCGATGAATGCTCAAGAATAAGGCGCTGGACTCAGTTCCAGCCAGCCCGATCCATCAAGCGAACAGCTTCGGCCTGGCGCTTGCCGGCCACTTCCACCGGAATGCTGTCAGCCTTGAAGCTGCCCCAGGCCGCCACTTCTTCCGAAGGCTTCACCTTCGGGTTGGCCGGGAACTCCTGGTTGATGTCGGCGAACAGTTTCTGCGCCTCCTCGCCGGTCATCCACTCCACCAGCTTCTTCGCCGCTTCCGGGTGCGGCGCATGCTTGGTCAGGCCGATGCCCGACAGGTTGACGTGCACGCCACGGTCGCCCTGGTTGGGCCAGAACAGCTTCACCGGCAGGTCTGGCTTCTCTTTGTGCAGGCGGCCGTAGTAGTAGGTGTTGACGATGCCCACGTCGCACTGGCCGGCGGCGATGGCATTGAGCAGCGCGGTGTCGTCGGAGAACACGTCGGTGGACAGATTGTTGACCCAGCCTTTGACCAGCTTCTCGGTTTCAGCCTCGCCGTGGTTCTGGATCAGGGTGGCGGTCAGCGACTGGTTGTAGACCTTCTTCGCCGTACGCAGGCACAGGCGGCCTTCCCACTGCTTGTCGGCCAGGGCTTCGTAGGTGCTCAGCTCCGAGGGTTTGACGCGCTCGGTGGAGTAGACGATGGTCCGCGCACGCAGGCTCAGGCCGGTCCAGTCGTGGGACGAGGCGCGGTATTGCGCGGGGATGTTGTTGTCGATGATGTCCGACTTGATCGGCTGCAGGATGCCCATCTGCTCGGCCTGCCAGAGGTTGCCGGCATCGACGGTGAGCAGCAGGTCGGCCACGCCGTTCTGGCCCTCGGCCTTGATGCGCTGCATCAGCGGCGCTTCCTTGTCGGTGATGAACTTGACCTTGACGCCGGTCTTGGCGGTGTAGGCGTCGAACACCGGCTTGATCAGCTCGTCGATGCGCGAGGAGTACACCACCACTTCGTCCGCTGCCTGGGCGGTGCCGCCGAACAGCGTGAGGGCCAGGGCGGCCAGTAGGGGTTTGCGGGGCAACATGGGGGGCACTCCTCGCTGAGTTTGAGAGGTGCAAATGGTAGTGTTTCCCATTTTGCGACTCACCTGCGCAGCAGTTACCAGATGTTGCAAACAATCGCGGGGCAAGCCCGCTCCCACGTGTTTGTGGGAGCGGGCTTGCCCCGCGATTGGGCCTCAAGCCCTGGCCAGCTCCGGCAGGTCCCCGGACAACCCCAGCGCCTGGCGCACGAACATCGCCTTGGCCTCAGGCATCTGCTCCACCAGCTTCAAGCCACTGTTGCGCAACCAGCGCAACGGCAACGGGTTGGCCTGGAACAACCGTTCGAAGCCCTCCATCGCCGCCATCAGCGCCAGGTTGTGTGGCATGCGCCGGCGCTCGTAGCGGCTCAACACCTTCACATCGGCCAGACGCTCGCCACGCTCAGTGGCGCGCACCAGCTCCTCGGCCAGCACCGCAGCATCGAGGAAGCCCAGGTTGACCCCCTGCCCCGCCAGCGGGTGAATGGTGTGGGCGGCATCGCCGATCAGCGCCAGGCCTTCCTCCACATAGCGTTTGGCATGGCGCTGGCGCAGCGGTACACACACCCGTGGGTCCGCTTCAAGCACGTCGCCCAGACGCCCCTCGAAAGCCCGCTCCAGCGCAGCGCGGAACGCCGCGTCGTCCATCGCCATGGCCTGCTCGGCCTGCTCCGGAGTGGTCGACCAGACGATCGAGCACCAGTCCTGCTTACCATCGCGATCCAGCGGCAGGAAGGCCAGCGGGCCTTCGTCGGTGAAACGCTGCCAGGCCGTGGTGCGGTGCGCTTCGCTGCAACGCACGCTGGTGACGATGGCGTGGTGCAGGTAATCCCATTCACGGGTTTCGCAACCGGCCAGGCGGCGCACCGCCGAATTGGCGCCATCGGCGGCGATCACCAGCGGCGCGCGCAGTGTGCGGCCATCGGCGAGGGTCAGCAGCCACTCGTCGCCGGAGCGGCGCAGCTGCTCCAGGCGAGCATTGGCCAGCAGGCCGACATCGCTGTCGTGCAGGCGCTCCAGCAGGCCATCCTGGATGACCCGGTTCTCGACGATGTGACCGAGCACCTGGGCGTGCACGCTGGCCGCCGAGAAGTGGATCTGCCCGGTGCCGCTGCCATCCCAGACATGCATGTCCGAGTACGGCGATACCCGCCGCCGGGCGATGCCGTCCCAGGCCCCAAGGCGCTCGAGGATGCGCTGGCTGGCCGCCGACAGCGCGCTGACGCGCGGCTCGAACGGTGCCTGGCCATCGAAAGGCTTGACCGACAGCGGGCCGCCATCGAGCAGGAGAATTTCCAGGCCACTGTGGCGCAGGGCCAGGGCCAGGGCGCTGCCGACCATACCGGCACCGACAATCAACAGATCTGCGCGCATTTCCATGCCTTACGCCTGCCTCGCTTGCGGCTTGAGCCGCACATATAGGGTTTTGTCGACCCGCGCCACCAGCTCACCGGCGCCATCGCGGATCTCCACCTGCAACCTGGGCAGGTATTTCTTGCCGCTGGCGGTCTGCTGGCGAATCTCGTCCAGCAGCGCGTCGTCGACGTGGAATTCGGCGTACACCGGGCCCTTGCCCGGCGAGATGAAATCGATGCTGGCGGCCTTGTCCCAGACGATGTATTCGCGCCCCAACTGCTCGATCAGCAGCAGCATGTAGAACGGGTCGACCATCGAGTACAGGCTGCCGCCGAACTGGGTACCGACGTAGTTGCGGTTCCACCGCGTCAGCTTCATGCGCACCTTGACGCTGCGCATGTCCGGGCTGATGGCCTGGACGCGGATGCCGGCCCCCAGGTAGGGCGGGTAGCAGTTGAGCAGCCAGCGCAGCAGGCGGGCCTTGCGCGCGAGCTTGCGGGGATCGCTCATGGGCGACCCCGCGGGTCAGGGCGGGTGCCCAGGCCCATGGCCTGGCGGGCGAACCAGCTTTTTGCCGGTGGCAACAGATCGAGGCCCAGCAGGCCGAGGTTGCGCCCGGTGGTGATCAGTGGCTGGTTGCTGCCAAACACGCGGGTGACCTGGTCGGAGAAGCCGATGGTCAGCGCCTGGTCGAGGCGCTGACGCTGCTGGTAGGCCTGCAACGTGGCCAGGTCGCCCGGTTGTTGCGGGCCGGCCAGCAGCGCGTCGGCCAGCGACTGCACGTCGCGCAGCGACAGGTTGAAGCCCTGGCCGGCAATCGGGTGCAGGCTGTGGGCGGCGTTGCCGAGCACCACCAGGTGCGGGCGCACCTGCTCCTGGGCCTCGACCAGCGCCAGCGGGTACAGGTGCCGCGCGCCCACCTGGCGCAAGGCGCCGAGGCGGTAGCCGAAGGCGTCCTGCAGCTCACGCAGGAAGCTGCGCTCGTCAACCTCGGCCAGGCGTCGGGCGTCCATGCCCTGGCGGGTCCAGACCAGCGCACAGCGGTTTTCCGGCAACGGCAGCAATGCCATCGGGCCTTGCTCGGTAAAGCGCTCGAACGCCTGGCCACGGTGGGCCTCGCCTGGGGTGATGTTGGCAATCAACGCGCTCTGGTCATAGGGCGTGCTGCGCACGTGAATGCCCAACTGTTCGCGCAAGCCCGAGCGGCCGCCGTCGGCCAGTACCGCCAGGTCGCATTCCAGCGAGGTATCGTCGTCCAGTTGCAGGCGGTAGCCGCCGGCGATGGCCTGCATCGCCTTGACCTCGGCCGGGCAGCGCCAGCTCACCACTTCGTTGTCGATGGCCTGCCACAGGCACTGGCCGAGCCAGGCGTTCTCGACCACGTAACCCAGCGCCGGCACGCCTTCTTCGAGCGCATCCAGGCGGGTGGCGCCAAATCGGCCACGGTCGGACACCTGGATCTGGCTGATCGGCTCGGCGCGGCGGCTGATGGCCTGCCACAGGCCCAACTGCTCGTAGATCTGCCGGGTGCCGTAGGACAGCGCCGAGGAGCGCGCATCGTAGCTGGGCTGGAAGCTGTCGCCCGGGGCGAACGGCTCGATCAGCAGGATTTTCCAGCCGCGGGCCTTGGCCCCGGCCTGGAGCGTGAGGGCAAGGCTGGCGCCAACCAGCCCGCCACCGATGATCGCCAGGTTGACCCGATTCATGCCACAGCCTTGCGGGCATCGAGCATCAACGCTTCGATCTCGGCGATGGTTCTCGGTACGCCCGAGGTGAGGATTTCACAACCTTGCCTGGTGACTACCACGTCGTCCTCGATCCTTACGCCGATGCCGCGCCATTTCTTGGCGACGTTCTGGTTGTCGGCGGCAATGTAGATGCCCGGCTCGACGGTCAGGGCCATGCCCGGTTCGAGCACGCGCCACTGGCCACCGACCTTGTATTCGCCCACGTCGTGCACATCCATGCCCAGCCAGTGCCCGGCGCGGTGCATGTAGAAGGCGCGGTAAGCCTCGCTGTCGATCAACGCCTGCACCTCGCCCTTGAGCAGGCCCAGCTCCACCAGGCCTTCGGTGATCACCCGCACGGTGGCCTCGTGTGCATGGTTCCAGTGCTTGCCGGGGGCGATCACCGCAAAGGCCGCGGCCTGGGCCGCGAGCACCAGTTCGTAGATCGCCTTCTGCTCCGGCGAGAAACGCCCGCTGACCGGGAAGGTGCGGGTGATGTCGCTGGCGTAGCAGTCGATCTCGCAACCGGCGTCGATCAGTACCAGGTCACCGTCCTTGAGCGGCGCGTCGTTCTGCTGGTAATGCAGGATGCAGCTGTTGCGCCCGGCCGCGACGATCGAGCCGTAGGCCGGCATCTTCGCCCCACCCTTGCGGAACTCGTAGTCCAGCTCGGCTTCCAGGCTGTATTCGTGCAGCCCGGCGCGGCAGGCCTGCATGGCCCGCACATGGGCCCGCGCCGAGATCGCCGCGGCCTCGCGCATCACTTTCACTTCCGCCGCCGATTTATACAGGCGCATGTCGTGCAGCAGATGATCCAGGGCAACGAATTCGTTCGGCGGCTGCGCGCCCAGGCGGGCCTTGGAACGGATCACGTTGATCCAGTCCATCAACCGGCGGTCGAACTCGGGGTTGCTGCCCATGGCGCTGTAGACCCGCTCGCGGCCTTCGATCAGGCCGGGCAGGATCTCGTCGATGTCGGTGATGGGGAAGGCGTCGTCGGCACCGAAGTCGCGCATCGCCCCGTCCTGGCCGGCGCGCAGGCCGTCCCACAGCTCGCGCTCAGGGTTGCGTTCGCGGCAGAACAGTACGTACTCGCCGTGCTCGCGGCCGGGGATCAGGGCGATCACCGCCTCGGGCTCGGGGAAGCCGCTGAGGTACTGGAAGTCGCTGTCCTGGCGATAGACGTGCTCGACGTCGCGGTTGCGGATGGCAACCGCGGCGGCGGGCAGGATGGCGATGCTGTTGGGGACCATCTGCGCCATCAGCGCCTTGCGCCGACGGGCGTACTCCGCCTTGGGTATGTGGCTCATGGGCAAACGACCCCGAATCGATCAGTGCAGCGATGGCTTGGGCGCGGGCGCGGCCGGTGCGGCCAGCTCGGTGTACAGCAGCAGCGGGGCGACGCGCAGGTACTCCATGACTTCCATGTAGTCGCTCTCGCCGTCCTCGGACTCTTCCAGCGCTTCCTGGACTTGCGAGATGGCTACCAGGTCCTGGAGCACTTCCTTGGCATCGGTGGACAGGTCCTTGCCGCCGGCGTTCAAACCGAAACCGGTGATGAAGCCCTGGCACCACTGGCCCAGCGCGGTGGCGCGGTCGCTCAGTGCGGCATCGTCGGAAGGCAACAGCAGCACGATGGCGACGTCTTCGCCGGTCAGCTCGGCCTTGACCATCTCCTGCAGGCCGACCAGGGCATTGCGTACCGTGTCGCCGGGTTCGGTTTCCAGCAATTGGGCCGCGTCCGCCAGCCAGGCATCGGCATCGAAGCCGGCACCGGCGCAGCTGCGGCCGATCAGCAGGCCATGCAGCTCGGCCGGGGTGACAGGGTGGCCATTGCTCGACAGCAGCATGGCGAAGGCGATGTAGGGCGATTGGGTATTGGGCATGGGCAGCTAGGCGCCAGACGGCGCAATGACTAGAATGAAGGCCTTGTATCCTAGCACCGGCAGGCGCGCCAAGACCATCAGCACTGGCCGCGTGGCGACTGTGCGGGCATGATCGCAAGGTGAGCCGACGATGGAGCGAATCGAGTGCAACCCATGCAAGAGAACGACCTGCAAGCGCTGATGAGCCGGTTCGAGTCGCTGATCGAGCGGGTCGAGCAACTAAAACGGCAAAACGCACTCTTAGTAGCGCAGGAAAAAACCTGGCGCGAGGAGCGCGCCCACCTCATCGAAAAGAACGAGATCGCCAAGCGCAAGATCGAATCGATGATCCTGCGCCTCAAGGCCCTGGAGCAAGACTCATGAGTTCAAGCAATAGCGTCACCGTCCAGATCCTCGACAAGGAATATTCGATCATCTGCCCGCCCGAGGAGCGCAACAACCTGGTCGGTGCCGCCCGTTACCTCGACGGCAAGATGCGCGAGATCCGCAGCAGCGGCAAAGTGATCGGCGCCGACCGCATCGCAGTCATGGCCGCCCTGAACATCACCCACGAGCTGTTGCACCGCCAGGACCGACCGGAAGCGCCGGCCAGTGGCGGCACCACCCGCGAGCAGGTGCGCGACCTGCTGGAACGGGTCGATCAGGCGCTGGCCGACGATCCGGTTAGCAAAAACGACTGAGATTGGTATACTGGCGCCACTCCCTGGGGGATGCGCCAGTCGGTTATGTCCCTGAGCCGATACGCACAACCACGGGGGTTGCACGCTGGGGCCGGTGTGCATGTCCGCCCGACGGAAAGCCTTAACGCCCCCTGCAATCTCCACCTTGAACTTTCGGGTTCAAGGGCTACACCGATAGCGGTCTTGTCGGGGAGCCTGCTTCAGAACTGCCCGCCTCACACGGCGGGCATTTCGTTTTCTCTGGGAACGCCCGTGCCATGACCGACACCGCGCCGCTCACCCGCCCCCAGCTTCGCCGCCTGCTGCGCAATGCGCGCCGCGCCCTTACACCCGCCCAGCAAAGCCAGGCCGCCCTTGGCCTGTACCGCCAGCTGGCGCAGGATCCGTTGTTCCGCCGCGCCCGCCACATTGCCCTGTACCTGCCCAATGACGGCGAGATCGACCCGCGCCTGTTGCTGCGCGAGGCACACAAGCGCGGCAAGCGCGTCTACCTGCCGGTGCTGCACGCCTGGCCACGCACGCGCATGGTGTTCCAGCGTTTCGAGCAGGGCGAAAAACTAAGGCTTAATCGCTTCCGGATCTCGGAACCGATCATCGAGCGCAAGCGCCAACGACCCGTCTGGGCGCTGGACCTGATCCTGCTGCCGCTGGTTGGTTTCGATGAGGTGGGGGGGCGTCTGGGTATGGGCGGTGGCTTCTACGACCGCAGCCTGGCTTACCTGGGGCGGCGCAAGGGCTGGAAAAAACCGCTGTTGCTGGGGCTGGCGCACGAATGCCAGAAAGTCGAACGCCTTGATCAGGCAAGCTGGGATGTACCGCTGCAGGGGACGGTCTCGGACCGTGACAGGTACCTGGCGCCGAGGTGATCAGGCGCGAGAATAATGTGGATCAGCGCTGCTGTTGCGCCGGGTCGATCGGCATCTGCTGGCTGGCGGCGTCCAGCTTGCGCTCCCACAGGCCCTGCGCATAACCGGTAGTCACCACGCCCAGGCCGAAAATGAAGGCGAGGATCCAGAGCAGGTCCGGTTTACGTTGTTTCATCGAATGCCCCCCTAGGCAAACTGTCCATGCTCGGCGCCTTTATGGGTGGCGGCCGGAGCGTCTGTCTTTAAAATCGGCGCATTTTCCGCCAACGTGAGCCCACACGCAAACGTTGACGCCAACCGGCTGTCGGTTTGATGCAACGAGTTATTTCAAACCCTTTCAGGAGCAGTATCCATGGCCTACTGGCTGATGAAATCCGAGCCCGACGAGCTCTCCATCGAAGGCTTGGCAAAGCTCGGCAACGCCCGCTGGGACGGGGTACGCAACTACCAGGCGCGCAACTTTCTGCGGGCCATGAGCGTCGGTGACGAGTTTTTCTTCTATCACTCCAGCTGCCCGCAACCGGGCGTGGCCGGCATTGCCCGAATCAGCGCCGCCGCCTACCCGGACCCGACCGCGCTGGACCCTGCAAGCCACTATCACGACCCCAAGGCCAGCGCCGACAAGAACCCCTGGAGCGCCGTGGACGTGGAGCATGTGCAGACCTTCCGCCAGGTACTCGGCCTGGGCCTGCTCAAACAGCAGGCCGCCCTCGAGGAGCTGCCGCTGGTACAGAAGGGCAGCCGCCTGTCGGTGATGCCGGTAACCGCAGCCCAGTGGGCGGCGATCATCGCCCTGGGCCGTTGATTACTGCACGATAAGGTTGTTGAACAGCAGGTCCTCGACGATCGGCTTGCCCTCTTCGGCTTCCATCACCTGCTGTACCTGCTTGAGCGCGTCCTGGCGCAGTTTTTCCTTGGCTTCGACGTTGCTCATGTTGTCCACACCTTGCTGGGTGAACAGCGCCACCAGCTGGTTGCGGATCAGCGGCTCGTGGTGCTTGACCGCGGCGGCGGCGGCATCGCCGGTCACACGCAGGGCAACGTCGGCCTTGAACACCCGCAGCTTGGGGCTGCCGTCGAGGGCATAGTTGCCGACGAAGGGCGGGCTGAGGCTGATATAGCTCACCTTGGGCGCCCCTTCCTTGGCCTCCTCGGCCATCGCCGCGGCTGGCAGCATCAGGGCCAGCACCATCAAGATCCACGCTTTCACCAATTACGCTCCTCAATACAGTTGGCGCCAGCTTACCCAGCGCGCCGGGCAAACCCAAGCCCGGGCTTATGCCGGCACATCAGGGCGGGCCATGCTCGTTGACCGGCCAAACGGCCCTCCTACACTTATCGGCCACCACACGCAAAGGAATAGCCCTGATGAAAGCCTTGTTGTGCAAAGCCCTGGGCCCGGCGCGGGACCTGGTTCTGGAAGATGTCGCCAGCCCCTCGCCGAAGAAGAACGAGATCCTGCTGGAGGTACATGCTGCCGGGGTCAACTTTCCCGACACCCTGATCATCGAAGGCAAGTACCAGTTCCAGCCGCCCCTGCCGTTCTCGCCCGGTGGTGAAGCGGCCGGCGTGGTCGCAGCGGTCGGCGAGAAGGCCGGTGCATTCAAGGTCGGTGACCGGGTCATGGCCCTGACCGGCTGGGGCGCCTTCGCCGAGCAGGTGGCGGTGCCGTTCTACAATGTGTTGCCGATCCCTGCGGGCATGGACTTCACCACCGCCGCCGCCTTCGGCATGACCTACGGCACCTCGATGCACGCGCTGACCCAGCGCGGCCAGCTCAAGGCCGGCGAGACCCTGTTGGTACTGGGCGCATCCGGGGGCGTGGGCCTGGCTGCGGTGGAAATCGGCAAGGCCCTGGGTGCTCGGGTGATCGCTGCCGCCAGCAGCGCCGACAAGCTGGCGGTGGCCAAGGCAGCCGGCGCCGATGAGCTGATCGACTACAGCCAGGCCAGCCTCAAGGACGAGATCAAGCGCCTGACCGGCGGCCAGGGGGTGGATGTGGTCTACGACCCGGTGGGCGGTGCGCTGTTCGACCAGGCCGTACGCGGCTTGGCGTGGAACGGGCGGCTGCTGGTGGTGGGCTTTGCCAGCGGCACGATCCCGCAGCTGCCGGTGAACCTGGCGCTGCTCAAGGGCGCGGCAGTGACCGGGGTGTTCTGGGGCGCGTTCGCTCAACGCCAGCCGGAGGACAACGCAGCCAACTTCCGCCAGCTGTTTGCCTGGCATGCCGAGGGCAAGCTGAAGCCGTTGGTGTCGCAGACCTATGCATTGGCTGAAGGGGGTGCGGCGATTGAGCGGTTGGCGCAGCGCCAGGCGGTGGGCAAGTTGGTGGTGACCGCCCGGTAGAATTGCTTGACTGTTACGGCCTCATCGCTGGCAAGCCAGCTCCCACAGGGTTGCGCGCCCCTCTGTGGGAGCTGGCTTGCCAGCGATGAGGCCCGCTCAGTCAGCCAAAAGCTCAGACCTCGCGCAGGTTATGGCAGCGCCGGAACCGCGCCTCGAGGTTGCGATCCGGCATCTGGTGGCTGCGCAGGGCATTGAGCGTCTGCTCCACATATTCGCGCGTGGTGCCATAGCGCCCCGCAGCGCTGGCCAGGATCTGGCTCAACAGGGTGTCTGGGAGGTTACCCGCGTAGCACGGCAGGTGCCTTTCCAGCACAAAACCCAGGGCCTGCACTTTGCTTCCGTCACCCAGGCGGCAACTGAGCCAGTGCGGGCGATAAGCCGGATACGGCATCTCGCGTTGCCACAGGGCCATCAGCGAATCGTCCAGGTTGCTCTCGTCCAGGCGATAGGCGAAACCGCTGCACGAACCGCCACGATCAAGGCCGAACACCAGCCCAGGGCATTCCGGGGTGCCGCGATGCTCGTGGGACCAGAGGTAAAGGCCACGGTGATAACCATGCACCCGCGCCCGCTGGCGCTCGACCGAATTGCACTCAGGACGCCAGATCAGCGAGCCATAGGCGAACAGCCACACCGGGCCACCCGTGTGCTGGGCCATTGTTTGCTGCATCGAGTGCTGCAGTTGTTCGCGGGTCAATTGTTGCCCGAAATCGAGCGACGGGGGATATGAGATTTGCCAGGACAAACTTTCAAGTGTCGACATGAGCTGCCGCCATTATTTCCTGTGAACTACTGAAGTGCGCGTTCTATCGCGATTACTGCAGAGCTTGAGCCAACGTATTCGCGGGTAAACCCGCTCCCACAAAAGCAACGGCGGCCCTGTGGGAGCGGGTTTACCCGCGAATGCCACTACGCCTAACCTAAAGTAGATCGCACGTCGGCCTCAAGCCTGGATGGAAGATTTCATTCAATCTTCCGCCGAACGGGAAGTAATGTTTCGAGTATAGCGAAAGTTATTAACCGTCTCGGCAATAATCCACGCCATATAATCAACGGAAAAAAATTGGTTATTAATAACGGCACGCCCTTGCGGCGTGCCATGCTGTTTTAACCGCGCGGCGCGTAGGCGAACACGTCGGCGCGCATGCGATGCGGGTCCATGCCGGCTTCTACCAGGGCATCGAGGGTGGCGTAGACCATGTTCGGCGAGCCACTGGCGTAGACGTGGACCTGGTTGAGGTCGCCGATGTCTTCGCAGACCGCTTCGTGCAGCAGGCCGCAACGCCCTTCCCAACCGCACAGGTCACTGACCACCTTGTGCAGGAACAGGTTGGGCAGGCGCTCCCACTCGGCCCAGTGCTCGATCTGGTAGAAGTCCTCGGGCCGCCGCACGCCCCAGTACAGGTGCACCGGGTGCTTGAAGCCCTGGGCGCGGCAGTGCTCGACCAGGCTGTGCATCTGGCCCATGCCGGTACCGGCGGCAATCAGCACCAGCGGGCCATCGGGCAGCTCGGCCAGATGCGCATCACCGAAGGGCAGCTCGATGCGCGCCAGGCCATTGCGTCGCAACTGCTCAATCAACTGCACGGCGCTGCTTTCGCGCGCCAGCACATGCAGCTCCAGCTCACGCCCGCCATGGGGCGCGGAGGCCAGCGAGAAAGCGGCCTTGTCCGCCCCTTCACGCTCGATCATCAGGTATTGCCCGGCGTGGTAACGCGGCGGCTTGCCAGCGGGTGCGCGCAGGCGCACGCGCCAGACATCGCCACCGACGTCGACGCATTCGCTGACGGTGCAGGCCAGTTTGCGCACCGGCAGCTCGCCCAGGGCCAGCACACCGTCCCACAGCAAGACACAGTCCTCCAGCGGCTCGGCGATGCAGGTGAACAGCTCACCGTGATCGCGAATGACGCCTTCCTGGCGGATACGCCCTTCCACCAACAGCGCGGCGCAGACATGGCAGTTGCCGTTACGGCAGCTGTTCGGGCAGTCGTAGCCCAGGCGCCGCGCCGCATCCAGAATCCTTTCGCCCGGTTCCACCGCCAGCACCGCACCGGACGGCTGCAAGGTTACCTGCATCAATCTATTCCCAACTGATCCCACAGCTCATCGATACGGCGGGTGACGGCCTCGTCCTTGACGATGACCCGGCCCCATTCGCGTGTAGTCTCGCCCGGCCATTTGTGCGTGGCATCCAGGCCCATCTTCGACCCCAGCCCCGACACCGGCGACGCGAAGTCGAGGTAATCGATGGGAGTGTTGTCGATCATCACCGTATCACGCTTGGGGTCCATGCGCGTGGTGATGGCCCAGATCACATCGTTCCAGTCGCGGGCGTTGATATCGTCGTCGGTGACGATAACGAACTTGGTGTACATGAACTGTCGCAGGAACGACCACACTCCCAGCATCACGCGCTTGGCGTGGCCTGGGTACTGCTTTTTCATGGTCACCACCGCCATCCGGTACGAGCAGCCTTCCGGCGGCAGGTAGAAGTCGACGATCTCGGGAAACTGCTTCTGCAGGATCGGCACGAACACCTCGTTCAGTGCCACGCCAAGGATCGCCGGCTCATCCGGTGGTCGGCCGGTGTAGGTGCTGTGGTAGATCGGTTTTTGCCGATGGGTGATGCGCTCGACGGTGAACACCGGGAAGCTGTCCACCTCGTTGTAGTAACCGGTGTGGTCACCGTACGGCCCTTCCGGGGCCATTTCGCCCGGGTGGATCACACCTTCGAGGATGATCTCGGCGGTGGCCGGCACCTGCAGGTCGCTGCCTCGGCATTTCACCAGCTCGGTGCGGTTGCCACGCAGCAGGCCGGCGAAGGCGTATTCGGACAGGGTGTCCGGGACCGGGGTCACGGCACCTAGGATAGTCGCCGGGTCCGCCCCCAGGGCCACGGCCACCGGGAAGGGTTGGCCGGGGTGTTTCTCGCACCACTCGCGGTAGTCCAGGGCACCGCCGCGGTGGCTCAGCCAGCGCATGATGACCTTGTTGCGGCCGATTACCTGCTGGCGATAGATGCCGAGGTTCTGCCGGTCCTTGTTCGGGCCGCGGGTGACGGTCAGGCCCCAGGTGATCAGCGGCGCCACGTCGCCCGGCCAGCAGTGCTGGATCGGCAGTTGCCCGAGGTCGACGTCATCGCCCTCGACCACCACCTCCTGGCACACCGCGTCCTTGACCACCTTAGGCGCCATCGACACGACCTTCTTGAAGATCGGCAGTTTCGACCAGGCGTCCTTCAAGCCTTTCGGCGGCTCGGGTTCCTTGAGGAACGCCAGCAGCTTGCCGATCTCGCGCAGCTCGCTGACCGACTCGGCGCCCATGCCCATGGCCACGCGCTCGGGGGTGCCGAACAGGTTGCCCAGTACCGGAATGTCGAAGCCGGTGGGCTTTTCGAACAGCAACGCCGGGCCCTTGGCGCGCAGGGTGCGGTCGCAGACTTCGGTCATTTCCAGGACGGGGGAGATGGGAACCTGGATGCGCTTGAGTTCACCGCGCTGTTCCAGGCCACGGATGAAGTCGCGCAAATCGCGATACTGCATGCATGAGCCTCGTGTTGGCCGTATCGGTCGGGGGTGCAGAGTGTAGCGCCGTTCAGCCGTTTTTTGGGGGCAAAAATACGTTGGGGCCGCTTCGCGCCCCTTCGCGGGTAAACCCGCTCCCACAGGGATCACTCGAAACCTGTGGGAGCGGGTTTACCCGCGAAGGGGCGCGAAGCGGCCCCAATTACTTCCTGGTCGGCAGCGCTTACTTGCGCTTCATCGACAGGAAGAACTCGTCGTTGGTCTTGGTCTGCTTGAGCTTGTCGACCAGGAACTCGATGGCGGCGATTTCGTCCATCGGGTGCAGCAGCTTGCGCAGGATCCACATGCGCTGCAGTTCGTCGTCGGCGGTCAGCAACTCTTCGCGGCGGGTGCCGGACTTGTTGATGTTGATGGCCGGGAACACACGCTTCTCGGCGATGCGGCGGTCCAGCGGCAGCTCCATGTTGCCGGTACCCTTGAACTCTTCGTAGATCACTTCGTCCATCTTCGAGCCGGTCTCGACCAGCGCGGTGGCGATGATGGTGAGCGAGCCGCCTTCTTCGATGTTACGCGCGGCACCGAAGAAGCGCTTCGGCTTCTCCAGGGCGTGGGCATCGACACCACCGGTCAGCACCTTGCCGGAGCTCGGAATCACGGTGTTGTAGGCACGGGCCAGACGAGTAATGGAGTCGAGCAGGATGACCACATCTTTCTTGTGCTCGACCAGGCGCTTGGCCTTCTCGATGACCATTTCGGCAACCTGCACGTGGCGGGTTGGTGGCTCGTCGAAGGTGGAGGCGACCACTTCGCCGCGCACGGTGCGCTGCATCTCGGTCACTTCTTCCGGGCGCTCGTCGATCAGCAGGACGATCAGGTGGCACTCGGGGTTGTTGCGGGTGATGTTGGCCGCGATGTTCTGCAGCATGATCGTCTTACCGGCTTTTGGCGGCGCGACGATCAGGCCACGCTGGCCTTTGCCGATTGGAGCGCACAGGTCGATGACGCGACCAGTGAGGTCTTCGGTGGAGCCGTTACCGGCTTCCATCTTCAGACGCTTGTTCGGGAACAGCGGCGTCAGGTTTTCGAACAGGATCTTGTTCTTCGCGTTTTCCGGACGATCGAAGTTGATCGTGTCGACCTTCAACAGGGCGAAGTAACGCTCCCCTTCCTTCGGCGGGCGGATCTTGCCGACGATGGTGTCGCCGGTGCGCAGGTTGAAGCGACGGATCTGGCTGGGCGAAACGTAGATATCGTCGGGGCCGGCCAGGTAAGAGGCATCAGCGGAACGCAGGAAACCGAAACCATCCTGGAGAATCTCCAGCACGCCGTCACCCGAGATCTCTTCGCCGCTTTTCGCGTGCTTCTTCAACAGGGCGAAAATCACGTCCTGTTTGCGCGAACGGGCCATGTTTTCGATGCCCATCTGTTCGGCCATTTCCAAAAGATCGGTAATCGGCTTTTGCTTGAGTTCAGTCAGGTTCATAAGGGGAGTGACGTAATCATGTAAGAAGGGAGAGAGTTAAGCTTTGGCTTAATGAGGCCGCGCCGCTAGATGGCGACAGGATCGCGTACTGATTCGAATTGGGATGCTTCGGCGACGGCGTGCAGAGGGCACTGAAAGAAGCAGTGCGAGGCCGAATGTAACACTTGCTTTTTTCGACGTCTAGTGGTTTTGACCACACGTATCGACAGGTTTTTATCTGGGCTGGCGCCATCGCGGGGCAAGCCCGCTCCCACGCCGATCAACGGCGGCAGATAAAAAAAGCCCCGCATTTGCGGGGCTTTTTTACATCACAGGTGGGCGTCGATGAACGCGGTCAGCTGCGATTTGGACAGGGCGCCGACCTTGGTGGCCTCGACGTTGCCGTTCTTGAACAGCATCAGGGTCGGGATGCCACGCACGCCGTGCTTGGCCGGGGTTTCCTGGTTTTCGTCGATGTTCAGCTTGGCGACGACCAGCTTGCCTGCGTAGTCTTCGGCGATGGCGTCCAGTACCGGAGCGATCATCTTGCATGGGCCGCACCATTCAGCCCAGTAGTCGACCAGCACCGCACCTTCGGCCTTGAGTACGTCGGCTTCGAAGCTGGCGTCGGTGACGTGTTTGATTTTGTCGCTCATGGAAATCTCCAAGGTCGTAAGCAATAAAAAAACGTGGCCCATGATAGCGGCACCGGCTGGCTACAGGAAGCCACGGACGATTGACTGTATCTATAGTTGTGCAAGACCCCACGAATCGAAACTGTCATATCACCGTCATAACATCGCTATCACATTGCCATGCATCAAAGCCTTGCAGTGCTGCGCGTTGGCGGATGGCCACGATCGTGGCACGATTGCCAGGTTAACGACCGAGAACCCCCAGACCATGCCGCATACCACCGCGAAGAACCTGTCTCTGATCGCCGCCATCGACCTGGGCTCCAACAGCTTCCATATGGTCGTGGCCAAGGCCCATCACACGGAAATCCGCATTCTTGAGCGGCTCGGAGAAAAGGTTCAGCTCGCTGCCGGCATCGACGAGGAGCGCAAGCTCAGCGAAGAAGCCATGCAACGGGGCCTGGAGTGCCTCAAGCGCTTCGCCCAACTGATCAACGGCATGCCGGCCGGCGCGGTGCGCATCGTCGGCACCAACGCCCTGCGCGAAGCGCGTAACCGCAATGAATTCATCCTGCGCGCCGAAGCCATTCTCGGCCACCCGGTCGAGGTCATCTCTGGCCGTGAAGAAGCGCGCCTGATCTACCTGGGGGTTTCCCACACCCTCGCCGACACCCCCGGCAAGCGCCTGGTCGCCGACATCGGCGGCGGCAGCACCGAGTTCATCATCGGCCAGCGCTTCGAGCCACTGCTGCGCGAAAGCCTGCAGATGGGCTGCGTAAGCTTCACCCAGCGCTACTTCCGCGATGGCAAGGTCACCCCGGCGCGCTATGCCCAGGCCTACACCGCCGCACGCCTGGAGCTGATGAGCATCGAGAACGCCCTGCACCGCCTGACCTGGGACGAGGCCATCGGCTCGTCCGGTACCATCCGGGCCATCGGCGCGGCGATCAAGGCCGGCGGTCTGGGCAACGGCGAGGTCAACGCCGAGGGCCTGGCCTGGGTCAAGCGCAAGCTGTTCAAGCTGGGCGAAACCGACAAGATCGACTTCGAAGGGGTCAAGCCCGACCGCCGGGCGATCTTCCCGGCGGGCCTGGCAATCCTCGAGGCCATCTTCGACGCCCTGGAGCTGGCACGCATGGACCACTGCGACGGCGCCCTGCGTGAAGGCGTGCTGTTCGACCTGCTGGGCCGCCACCACCATGAAGACGTGCGCGAACGCACCCTGAACTCGCTGATGGAGCGCTACCACGTCGACCAGGGCCAGGCCGCGCGCGTCGAGCGCAAGGCCTTGCACGCCTTCGACCAGGTAGCCGCGGCATGGGACCTTGAAGAGGGTAATTGGCGCGATCTGCTGGGTTGGGCTGCGAAAGTGCACGAAGTGGGGCTGGACATCGCCCACTATCACTACCACAAGCACGGCGCCTACCTGCTCGAGCACTCCGACCTGTCGGGCTTCTCCCGCGAGGACCAGCAGATGATGGCGCTGCTGGTGCGTGGCCACCGCCGCAACATCCCCAAGGACAAGTTCGCCGAATTCGGCGACGAAGGCGTCAAGCTGATTCGCCTGTGCGTGCTGCTGCGCTTCGCCATCCTGTTCCACCACATCCGCGGCACCCAGCAGATGCCACAGGTGGTACTGCAAGCGGCTGATGACAGCCTGGAGGTTGTGTTCCCTGACGGCTGGCTGGAGCAGAACCAGCTGACCCAGGCCGACTTCGCCAACGAGGCGGAGTGGCTGGCTCGGGTTGGGTTCGTGCTGAGCGTCAGGTAAGCCTGAGCACGACCATCATGGGAGCGGGCTTGCCCCGCGATAGCAATGCCAACCTCAGCATCGCTATCGCGGGACAAGTCGCATCGGCGCACCGCCGCTCCCACGCATTGACCTGACCTGCCATCCACCGCGTCGCCTGCTTCGCGGCTAAAGCCGCTCCCACAGGGAAAGCGGCTCGCCATCACACCTAGCGAACGTTCAGCACCGGGTTGCTCAAGCGCTCCAGCAGCGCCGCCTGGGCACTGCGCGGGTTCTGGTTGCCGGTCGGCGAGCTGCGCACGTAGCGCCCGTCCGGCTGCAGGGTCCAGGCCTGGGTGTTGTCGGTCAGGTAGCCTTCCAGTTCCTTCTTCACCCGCAGCAGCAACTTCTTGCCTTCCACCGGGAAGCAGGTCTCCACACGCTTGTCGAGGTTGCGCTCCATCCAGTCGGCACTGGACAGGTAGATCTGCTCCTCACCGCCATTGAGGAAGTAGAACACCCGCGTGTGCTCGAGGAAGCGGCCGATGATCGAGCGCACGTTGATGTTGTGCGATACCCCCGGGATGCCCGGGCGCAGGCAGCACATGCCACGCACCACCAGGTCGATGCGCACGCCCGACTGGCTGGCCTTGTACAGTGCCTTGATGATCTTGGCGTCGGTCAACGAGTTGAACTTGGCAATGATGTGCGCAGGCTTCCCGTCCAGGGCGAACTGGGTCTCCCGGGCGATCATGTCGAGCATGCCCTTCTTCAGGGTGAACGGCGCGTGCAGGAGTTTCTTCATGCGCAGGGTCTTGCCCATGCCGATCAGCTGGCTGAACAGTTTGCCGACGTCCTCGGTGAGGGCGTCGTCGGAGGTCAGCAGGCTGTAGTCGGTGTACAGGCGGGCGTTGCCGGCGTGGTAGTTGCCGGTACCCAGGTGCGCATAACGCACGATCTCACCCTGCTCGCGGCGCAGGATCAGCATCATCTTGGCGTGGGTCTTGAAGCCCACCACCCCGTAGATCACCACCGCGCCGGCGGCCTGCAGGCGGCTGGCCATCTGCAGGTTGGACTCTTCGTCGAAGCGTGCGCGCAATTCGATCACCGCAGTGACCTCCTTGCCGTTACGCGCCGCGTCCACCAGAGCGTCGACAATCTCCGAGTTGGCGCCCGAACGGTACAGGGTTTGGCGCACGGCCAGCACGTGCGGGTCCTTGGCGGCCTGGCGCAGCAGGTCGATCACCGGGGTGAAAGACTCGAACGGGTGCATCAGCAGGATGTCCTGCTTGCCGATCACGCTGAAGATGTTGTCGGCGTTCTGCAGCAGCTTGGGGATCGCCGGGGTGAACGGCGTGTACTGCAGCTCGGGGTGGCTGTCGAGGCCGGTGATGCTGAACAGGCGGGTCAGGTTGACCGGGCCGTTGACCTGGTACAGCTCGCTCTCGCTCAGGCTGAACTGCTTGAGCAGGTAGTCGGACAGGTGTTTCGGGCAGGTGTCGGCCACCTCGAGGCGTACCGCGTCGCCATAGCGGCGCGAGAACAGCTCGCCGCGCAGGGCGCGCGCCAGGTCGTCGACCTCTTCGGAGTCCAGCGCCAGGTCGGCGTTACGGGTCAGCCGGAACTGGTAGCAGCCCTTGACCTTCATGCCCTGGAACAGATCATCGGCGTGAGCGTGGATCATCGACGACAGGAACACATAGTTGTCGCCAGGGCCACCGACCTCTTCCGGCACACGGATCACGCGCGGCAGCAGGCGTGGCGCCGGGATGATCGCCAGGCCCGAGTCGCGACCGAAGGCATCGACGCCTTCGAGCTCGACGATGAAGTTCAGGCTCTTGTTCACCAACAGCGGGAATGGGTGGGTCGGGTCGAGGCCGATCGGGGTGATGATCGGGGCGATCTCGTCGCGGAAGTAGCGGCGCACCCAGGCCTTGAGCTTGGTCGTCCAGTAACGGCGGCGGATGAAGCGGATCTGGTGTTTTTCCAGTTCCGGCAGCAGCACGTCGTTGAGGATCGCGTACTGGCGCTCCACCTCGAAATGCACCAGCTCGCTGATCCGCGCCAGCGCCTGATGCGGCTGCAGGCCGTCGGCCCCGGCCTGCTCACGGGCGAAGTTGATCTGCTTCTTCAGGCCCGCCACGCGGATCTCGAAGAACTCGTCCAGGTTGCTGGAGAAGATCAGCAGGAACTTCAGCCGCTCAAGCAGCGGGTACGACTCATCCAGCGCCTGCTCCAGCACGCGGATGTTGAACTGCAGCTGGGAAAGCTCGCGATGAATGTACAGGCTGCTGTCGTCCAGGCTCGGCACGGCGATTGCCGGGGCCGGCGCCGGCGCGGGGGCCACGCTTTCGACCACGGGCGCAGGCTCGGCCTCTGCTGCCGGCGGCAGGTCTGGCGGGGTCTGCACCATCTCTTCGGGCACGGCCTGGGCATCCTTGATCGCGACAGGTGTGAGCACTTCGTTATTCATCTGAGGTTCCTGTGAGGGCGTTATTGCCCTCTCAACATTTGAGCGGCGCGCACGGCGAAATAAGTCAGGATGCCATCGGCACCTGCCCGTTTGAATGCGGTAAGGGATTCGAGGATCACGGCTTCACTCAGCCAGCCGTTCTGGATCGCGGCCATGTGCATGGCGTACTCGCCACTGACCTGGTAGGCGAAGGTCGGCACCTTGAACTCGGCTTTTACCCGCTGGACGATGTCCAGGTACGGCATGCCCGGCTTGACCATGACCATGTCGGCGCCTTCGGCCAGGTCCAGGGCCACTTCGTGCAGGGCTTCGTTGCTGTTGGCCGGGTCCATCTGGTAGGACGCTTTGTTGGCCTTGCCCAGGTTCAGCGCCGAACCGACCGCGTCGCGGAACGGGCCGTAATAGGCGCTGGCGTACTTGGCCGAGTAGGCCATGATGCGCACGTTGACGTGACCGGCCAGTTCCAGGGCCTCGCGGATCGCTCCGAGACGGCCGTCCATCATGTCGGACGGGGCGACGACCTGGGCGCCGGCGTCGGCGTGGGACAGGGCCTGGCGCACCAGGGCATCGACGGTGATGTCGTTCTGAACGTAACCCTCTTCATCGAGGATGCCGTCCTGGCCGTGGGTGGTGAACGGGTCCAGCGCCACGTCGGTGATCACCCCCAGCTCCGGGAAGCGCGCGCGCAGGGCGCGGGTGGCACGCTGGGCGATACCGTCCGGGTTCCAGGCTTCGGCGCCATCGAGGGATTTCTTCTCGGTCGGGGTTACCGGGAACAGCGCCAGCGCCGGAATGCCCAGCTCAACCCAGCCCTGTGCGGCTTCGAGCAGCAGGTCGATCGACAGACGTTCGACGCCCGGCATCGAGGGGACTTCTTCACGGCGGTTCTCGCCGTCCAGTACGAATACCGGCAGGATCAGGTCATCGACGGTCAGGGTGTTTTCGCGAACCAGGCGACGGGAAAAGTCGTCCCGGCGGTTGCGACGCAGGCGGGTGGCAGGAAACAGACGGTTGGCGGGGGTAAAGCTCACGGCAGACTCCTGAGCCCGCGCAGGCGGGCGAGCGCGACAGTTATAAGCGGCCATTATGACGCCTGTGTTACACCCTAGGGCAACCCTGCGACTTGTGGCCGCAGGCATTGTCCTTGTAGGAAATGTTCACGTCGAGACACATTTGGACACTTTCCCGAACGGGCACGAAGGGGTAGGCTGCGCGTTCATTTCGCCAGCACGTCAGAAAATGCTTCAACAATTCCTGAACGATTTCGGCTATTTCGCCCTGTTTCTCGGCACGTTCTTCGAAGGCGAGACCATTCTCGTGCTCGCAGGTTTTCTGGCGTTCCGCGAATACATGGACATCAAGCTGGTGGTGCTGGTGGCGTTCTGCGGCAGCTATGCAGGCGATCAACTGTGGTACTTCATGGGCCGCCGCCACGGGCGCAAGATCCTCGCCCGCAAGCCGCGCTGGCAGGCCATGGGTGACCGGGCGCTGGAACACATCCGCCGCCACCCCGACCTGTGGGTCCTGAGTTTTCGCTTCGTCTACGGCCTGCGCACGGTGATGCCGGTGGCCATCGGCCTGTCCGGCTACCCGCCACGCCGCTACCTGCTGCTCAATGGCATTGGCGCCGCCGTCTGGGCCCTGGCCCTGGGGCTTGCCGCCTACCACTTCGGCGCCATCCTCGAAGGCATGCTGGGCAGCATCAAGAAGTACGAGCTATGGGTGCTCGGCACCCTGCTGGGCCTGGGCCTGCTGCTCTGGCTGCGCCGGCGCTTCCGTACCCAGCGCGCCGAGCGCCGCGCGGCGGCACAAGGCCAGGAAGCCCAAGCTGAGCAAGCTGTAAGCCAGGAGCAGTCCCCAGGCCAGGGGCGTGACCAGCACTAACCCCGAAGCGCCGGCCAGATACAGTGCCGGCGCATTCAGCAGCAGCCGCAGCAACTCCATGCGCCCTGCCCAGGGCCGATCTTCCAGCGCCGCGCCCAACGCGAACAAACCGAACGCCATCACCGCCCAGCCCAGCAGCAGCGCGGCGAACGGCACCCGCTCGGCCACGTCCATCAAGTAACTGCCCAGCGCCACGTAGACCGCGAACTGCACAACCACGTACAGCTGCTGCATGCCGTGCAGCGCGATGGCGAACTTGCGAAAGCGCGCCAGGTCCTGCTTGGGGTGCGGGTCAGCCGCCGCCACATCTGCCGGGCGCCAACCGGTGGGCATGAACCAGATGCGCAGCTTGTCCCACAGGCGGCCGGTGCGCCGGGCATCCGCCCAGAGCTGCGCATAGAACTGCAGGTTGGCCCACAGCGGGTTCCAGCTGGCCAGCGGCGTGGTCACGCCGAAGATCACCGGCTCATCGTCGTCCTCCTCCTGGAAGGTGCCGAACAGCCGGTCCCAGAAGATGAACACACCGCCGTAGTTGCAATCCAAGTAGCGAGGATTCTGCGCATGGTGGACACGATGGTTGGACGGCGTGATCAGCACCCATTCGAGCCAGCCCAGCTTGGGCACATGGCGGGTGTGCACCCAGAACTGATACAGCAGGTTCAGCGACGCCACGGTGATGAACACCACCGGCGGCACGCCGAGCAGCGCCAGCGGCAGGTAGAAGATCCACGAGAAGATGAAGCCGCTGCTGGTCTGGCGCAGCGCCGTGGTGAGGTTGTATTCCTCGCTCTGGTGATGCACCGAATGCGCCGCCCACAGCACGTTGCGCTCGTGGCCCAGGCGGTGCAGCCAGTAATAGCAGAAGTCATAGAGCACGAAGGCGCCCACCCACACCCACCAGGCCTCGGCCGGCAGGCGCAGCAGCGCCAGGTGTTCCCAGGCCAGGGCATAGCTGAGCAGCCCGACGCCCTTGGTCAAAAGGCCGGTACTGGTCGACAGCACGCCGGTGCTCAAGCTGTTGATCGAATCGGCCAGTTGGTAGTTGCGCTGGCCGCGCACGCGGTCGGCGACCAGCTCCACGGCGATCAGCACAAAGAACATCGGCACAGCCAGCAGAATCAGGTCCATCGGCGGCAGTCTCCAAGGGTGTCGCAAGAGATTAGGCCGCGCCTGCCCTAACCCCTATGGCCACATCTGCCAAACTAGAGGACATTTAGCGCCTCGACACTGGAGTAATGAGCATGACGAAGAAAGTTGCGGTGATCCTTTCCGGCTGTGGCGTGTATGACGGCGCCGAAATCCACGAGAGCGTGATCACCTTGCTGCGCCTCGACCAGCGCGGCGCCCAGGTGCAGTGCTTCGCACCGAACATCGCGCAGATGCATGTGATCGATCACCTGACCGGCGAACAGATGCCCGAGTCGCGCAACGTGCTGGTCGAGTCGGCACGCATTGCCCGGGGCGAGGTGAAGGACATTCGCGAGGCCAAGGTCGAAGACTTCGATGCACTGATCGTACCCGGCGGTTTCGGCGCCGCGAAGAACCTCTCCAACTTCGCCGTCGAAGGCACCAATTGCAGCGTGAACCCCGACGTGCTGGCCCTGGCCGAAGCCTTCGCCGATGCCTGCAAGCCGGTCGGCCTGATGTGCATCTCGCCAGCCCTGGCCGCCAAGATCTATGGCCCGGGCGTGGTCTGCACCATCGGTAACGATGCGGGCACCAGCGCAGCCGTGGTGAAGATGGGCGGCACCCACCAGGAGTGCGATGTGCATGACATCGTCGAAGACACCCAGCGCAAGTTGGTGACCACCCCGGCCTACATGCTGGCCAAGTCGATCAGCGAAGCCGCCGGCGGCATCTACAAGCTGGTGGATCGGGTGCTGGAGCTGACCCACGAGGGTGACAAGTAAACCCCGTAGTGAACGGGAAGAGCCGCAAGTGGCTAATGCCTGTCAGTTAGCACTTCATCGCACTTATTGGGGCTGCTTTGCAGCCCTTCGCGGGTAAACCCGCTCCCACAGGCTCAGTGCAATCTGTGTGGGAGCGGGTTTACCCGCGAAGGGCCGCAAAGCGGCCCTTTTCATGGCCTCAGCCTTTGCGAGTAGTCCGGCTCAGTTGCCCATCCACCCCCACCGGCACCTCACCCGCCAGGGTGACCCGGCGCACCACGCGCGGCTGGGTGCCATAGTCGTCCACCGCGTAGTGCTGGGTCGCGCGGTTATCCCAGATCGCCACATCCCCCGCCTGCCAGCGCCAGCGCACGGTGTTCTCCAGGCGCGTCACATGCCCCTGCAGCACCGCGAACAGGTGCTGCGAATCGGCCAGTGAATAGCCCTTGATGCGTTTGACGAAATGCCCCAGCTGCAGCGCCCGCTCGCCGCTGATCGGGTGCACCCGCACCACCGGGTGCTCGGTTTCGTACACCGTCGAGGTGAACACCTTGCGGTAGCGCTCGAGCTTGGCTGGGTCCACGTCCGGCTTCACGCTGGCGTAGTCGTACTCGTTGCTGTGCACCGCCCATAGCTGGTCGGCCAGTGCGCGCAGGGGTTCCGGCAACTCCTGGTAGGCGGCGGCGGTGTTGGCCCATACCGTGTCGCCACCCGATGCCGGGGCCACCACGCTGCGCAGGATCGAGGCCTTGGGGTAGGCGTCGACGAAGGTCACGTCGGTGTGCCAGGAATTGGCCCGCTGGCCCTCGGCGCCATCGAGCTGGAGCAGATAACTGGTGCCGTCCACCACTGGTACCGTGGGGTGGGCGATCGGCTCGCCCAGCAGCTGGGCGAAGGCCTCCTGGCCGATGTCATCGAGGTGGTCCTGGCCGCGGAAGAAGATCACCTTGTGCTGCACCAGCGCCGCCTGAATCGCGTCGATGGTGGCCGGGTCGAGGTCGGCGGACAGTTTGACGCCACGGATCTCGGCGCCGATGCGCCCGGCGACGGGGTGGATATCCAGCTCAAGGGTGTGTGGCGCGTTAGCCAGTGCGGCGTTGCTCATGGTCGTGGTCCTCAGGGTTTTTGTCGGGGTTTGAAATTCAGCGGGCGGCCTGCACGGCCTGGTCCTGTTGCAGGGCGGCATCGAGGAAGCGCGGTTCTACCCAGTCGCTTACCTGGAAATCCCGGCGGATCAGGCGCTCCTTGGCGGCCAGGTCCACGCCCTGTTGCAGCAGGCCGACGAAGCCGGCGTCCAGGCGCGGGTCGAAATAGGCGGCCAGGTTTTCCTCGGCCAGGTCATCGCGCAGGATGCTCTTCGGCCAGTTGGCGGTGTTGGCCACGAGGTCGATGTAGGCGTCGCGGTTGTGCTCGTCGCGCAGCCACTTCACCGCCTGCAGCTGGGCATTGACCAGGCGCTGCACCAGTTCGGGGTGCTGGCGGATGAAGTCGCCGGTACCCAGCAGCACCGCCTGGGTGCTGCCGGCGCCCTTGAGGTCGCGGGAGTTGACCGGCAGCTCGACCAGGCCGCGTTCGCGCAGCGACAACAGGTTGGACAGGCCCCAGGTGGCGTCGATCTGCTTGGCCGCCAGCGCAGCGTTGGCGGCGTTGAAGTCCAGGTTGATGACTTTCAGCTCACGCTCGGTCAGCCCCTGGCTGGCCAGGGCGCTGGCGAACGACAGCTGGTTGGCGGTACCGCGGAACACCGCCACGCGCTTGCCCTTGAGGTCCGCCAGGCTGTGGATGCCCGAGCCCGGCACCACGCCGAGGTAGCTCTTCACCCCGCGCACCCCGGCCGACAGCACGCGGGTGTCCAGGCCATTGGCCTTGCCGATGATCGCGGCCAGGTCACCCAGGTAGGCGAAGTCGGCCTGGCCGTTGGCCAACGCCTCGTTGACCACGGGGCCGGCGCCCTTGAAGAAGCGCCAGTCGATACGGATGCCGTCCTTGGCAAACTCTTTTTCCAGCAACTGCTGGTCGCGCAACACATCGACCACGCCACCGGCGCTGGGCTTGCTGCCGGCGCTGAGGTCGGGCACGGCAATCCGGATCACGTCGGGCTGCGCGGCCAGCGCCGCCAGCGGCAAGGCGCTCAGCAAGCCGGCGAGCAGCGGAGTGAGCAGATGGCGAAAGGGGGTTTTCATGGCAAGGCTCCTTGGCAAGCTGCCACCGGCGATGGCCGGCGCTTTGGCCAGAAGCTAGGCGGGTTGGGTTAGAACCTACAAAGATCAATACGTCATTCTTCAGTAACCAGAAGGCATAAATCAGCGGCCATGCGGGTCTTGGGGCGGCTTGCAGACAGCGCATGGAAAATATGAGGAAAACGCAACGGATCAGGGCTTCCCGATGCAGGGGGCGCATGCTCTTATCTCTTGAATGTTATTTGTGTGAATTTTTAATTCCATAAATGAATAAACAAGGAACGGTTTGGGAGATGGCCTGATGAGCGGAGTTTTGAGCAAGCCCGGATGGCTTCTGGGGCCACTGAACGGCCCTTTCGCCACGCACAGCCATGCCGCCCTGCCTTGGGTCGTGCCGTTGCTGTTGGCGGCGTTGTGGGGGGTGGCCAGCCACGAGCACTGGATGAGCGAGCAGATCCTGCCGGCGCCGTCGCTGGTCTGGCAGAGCGCCTTGGAGTTTGGCTCCGGGGAGTTGTGGAGCCATCTGTGGATAAGCTTGCAACGCCTGCTGTGGGGTTTGCTGGCGGGCATCGCCAGTGGCCTGCTGCTGGGCACCTGGCTGGGTGCTTCGCGGCGGGCGCAGACACTGGTGCTGCCGACCTTCGTGGCCCTGGCGCAAATCCCCACGCTGGCCTGGATCCCGCTGTTCATGCTGTTCTTCGGCATTGGCGAAGTGCTCAAGCTGGTGGTGCTGGTCAAGGCGGTGGTGGTACCGGTCACCCTGCACACCCTGGTCGGCGTGCGCGACGCACAACCCAAGCTGCGCGAAGCCGCCGCCACCTTGCGCCTGCCAGCGCACCTGTTGTTCCTGCGCCTGCTGCTGCCGGCTGCCCTGCCCGCCTTTCTCGCCGGCGTACGCCTGGCCCTGGCCACCGGCTGGACCTCGCTGCTGGCGGTCGAGCTGCTGGCCTCCAGTGAAGGCATCGGCTACCTGATGGTCTGGGGCCGCCAGCTGTTCATGCTCGACCTGGTGTTCCTCTGCATCCTGCTGATCGGCCTGGTCGGCGCGCTGATGGATCGGGGCTTCTCGCGCCTGGAGCGCAGCCTGCTGTACTGGCCGCAACCGGCCACCGGCGAGCAGCTGCGTGGCGGCATTACCAAGGGCTGGCAGAGCCTGCTGCTGCCAGCGGCGTTGTTGGCCCTGTGGCAGGCTGCCAACAGTTTCGGCTGGGTAGACGCCAACATCCTCGCCTCACCGCTGGATGTGCTGCGCAGCCTGTACGCCGGGCTGCAGGATGGCTCGCTGAGCGAAGCCTTGCTTCTTAGCCTGCAACGCACCCTGGTCGGGTTGCTGCTCGGTGGCGGCGCGGGCTTTGCCCTGGGGCTGCTGCTGGGCTTGTCGCAATACAGCGAGCGCCTGCTCGGCCCGAGCCTGTCGGCGCTGCGCCAGGTGGCGCTGTTTGCCTGGGTCCCGTTGCTTACCGCCTGGTTCGGCCTGGGGGAAGGCGCCAAGCTGGTGTTCGTCGCCCTCGCGGCGTTCTTCCCGCTGCTGATCGCCACCCAGCGCGGCATCGCCAGCCTGTCGCCGCAGCTGGGCGAGGCGGCCCAGGCGCTGCGCCTGGGCTTGGTACAACGCCTGCGCCTGCTGGTGCTGCCGGGCGCTGCGCCGGCGATCTTCGCCGGCCTGCGGCTGTCGCTGATCTACGCCTGGCTGGGCACCATCGGCGCCGAATACTTCATGCCCTCGGACGGCGGCATCGCCAGCCTGATGATCGGTGCCCAGCAATTGTTCCGCATGGACCAGGTGATGGCCGCCATGGTCCTGATCGGCCTGGTCGGCGCCCTGCTCGGCCACCTTGGCCAACGCCTCGAATCGCGCGCCACGCGCTGGAGATCCGCATGAACGCCTTCATCACCCCGGCCCTGCACGCGGCCAACCAAGCTGATGCCACACCGCCGCTGGTCAGCTTCGAAAAAGTCGGCAAGACCTTCAGCGTGGACGGCCAGCCGTTCGAAGCCATTCGCGACTTCGACCTGTCGATCGAGCAAGGCGAATTCATCGCCATCGTCGGCTCGTCGGGCTGCGGCAAGTCCACCCTGCTGCGCCTGCTGGTGGGCCTGGACAACGACTACAGCGGCCAGATCCGCGTCGATGGCAAGCCCGTCAGTGGTATCGGCGGCGAGCGCGGCATCGTGTTCCAGGAGCACCGGCTGTTCCCCTGGCTGACGGTGGAGCAGAACATCGCCCTTGGGTTGGTCAACGACAAGCTCACCCAGGGCGAGCGCGCCCGTCGGGTGCATGAGTTCGTGCAACTGGTGGGGCTGGTCGGTTTCGAATCGGCCTACCCGCACCAGCTCTCCGGTGGCATGGCCCAGCGCGTGGCGATCGCCCGGGGGCTGGTGGCCAGCCCGCGCATCCTGCTGCTCGACGAACCGTTCGGCGCCCTGGATGCACTGACCCGCCAGCAGTTGCAGGACGAGTTGCTGGCGATACGTGAGCGTTCGGGGGTGACCATTCTGCTGGTGACCCACGATGCCGAAGAGGCGACCTACCTGGCCGACCGGGTGGTGGTGCTGGAACCGCGGCCGGGGCGGATCAAGGCGGTGGTGGAGATTGGGCTGCCGCATCCGCGCCAACGCACCGGGGTGGCGCTGCATGGCTTGCGCGAGAAGGTGCTGCACCAGATAACCGGGGATGGCGGGTATCTGCGGCCGGTGGTGCAAAGGGTGGAAGGGTTGCGGCCGGAGTTGATTGCCCTTTAAGCCTGTTCCGGCCCTATCGCGGGGCAAGCCCGCTCCCACGACAGGCCCATGGAAGCCGGCTTGCCCCGCGACAGGCCCGTGGGAGCGGGCTTGCCCCGCGATTGATTTCAGCCCAGCTCACGAAGATAGGCCCAAGGATAAATCCCCCGCTCATGCCCATCGCTGAACACCAGCTGCACCCCATACCCCTGGGCCTCGATCCGCGCCACCCGCACATCCTCGCCCACCAGCGAAATCGCGCCCTTCAGCCGCGCCGCCCGGCACTGTGAGCAGGGGCAGGCACCGCGCAGCCGGGCGTGGCTGATCACCTGCTCAACCTCGCCCCACTGCAGCAGCAATTCACCGCGTTCGCGGCGGTTGCGCAAGGCGCTGGGCACGTCCATCACGCCGCCCCCTGCAACTGCGCCAAGGCGATGCGCACCGCCTTGCGCACTTCCGGATCGCTGTCGGCCTCGGCCGCCTGCAACGCCGGCAAGGCCCGGGCTTCACCCAGCTCCCCCAGCGCCAGCGCCGCCTCCTTGCGCAGGTTGGCGATGCCATGGCCAAGCAACTGCGCCAGCCCATCCAGCGCGGCCCCATGGCGCAGCCGGCCCAAGGCCCGCGCCGCGCGCAAGCGGACCTGCCAGTAGCTGTCGGCCAGCGCCGCGATCAAGGCCTGGCCCGCTTCAGCCTGGCCGACCTTCCCCAGAGTGGTCGCCGCCTCTTCACGCACCTGCCAGGCCTCATCGGCCAAGGCACCGATCAGCGCCGGCAGCACACGGGCATTCCGGGCCAGGCCCAACGCGCCAATGGCGGCGCGCCGCACCTCGGTATCCGGCTCTTCGGCCGCCAGTTGCGCCAGCGCGGGCAAGGCCGGCGCATGCTTGAGCCAGCCCAGGATGCCCACCGCTTCACGGCGCACGCTGGCATCCACATCCGCCAACGCCTTCAACGCAGGCACAGCGGCGTCCTCCAGGCGCAGTTCGCGCAGGGCGCGCAGCGCGCTGGCCCGCACGAAGGCATCGGCATGGGTGGCCCAGGGCAGGATCAGCTGCCCGGCCTCCTGGGTCTTGAGCTCGCTCAGGCTTTGGGCGGCCGCCAGGCGCACCGGCTCGGCGGGGTCGGCCAATGCGGCGCACAGGCCCTGCACCACTTCCGGCGCCTCCCAGGCTTCGAGCAAGCGCGCGGCTTCGGCGCGCACGTCGGCGTCGGCATCGACCAGCAGCGCATCGGTGAGCCAGGGCAGGCCGTCCGGGGCTTCCAGGTCGGCCAGTTCGATCAGGGCGATGCGTCGCACGCCGGCATCGAGGTCGTTCAGGCGTGGCAGCAGGTCGATGATGTCGGGGTTGTCGGTGATTCGTTCGGTCATAGCGCAATCCGCAGCGGAGGATGGTCGGTGTCGGGTAGGCCCAACGGTGTCAGGCGCGGCAGTTCGCGGCCTTCTTCATGGCGCAGCAGCGCCAGGCAATGGCGTTTGAGGTGGGTGAATTCGGGGCTGGTCAGCAGGCTCGCTCGCCGCGGGCGGGCGAAGTCCAGCCGCTGGTCTTCGATAAAGCGCCCAGGCCGGGGGCTCATCACCAGGATGCGGTCGGCAAGGAACAGCGCCTCGTCGATGTCATGGGTGACGAACACCACCGTGGTGCGGATGCGCGCCCAGATATCCAGCAGCAGTTCCTGCATGCGCGCACGGGTCTGTGCGTCGAGGGCGCCAAAGGGTTCGTCCATCAGCAGCAGGCGCGGGCGGTTGATCAGCACCCGGGCGATCTCGGCGCGCTGCTGCATGCCGCCGGACAACTGGCTGGGCCAGCGTTGGGCGAAGTCAGCCAGGCCGACCAGTTGCAGCATCTCGGCGGCCTGATGCTGGCGCTCGGCCTTGCCCTGCCCCTGCATCTTCAAGCCGAAGGCCACGTTGTCGAGCACGCTGCGCCACGGCAGCAGGGTGTGATGCTGGAACACCATGCCCCGTTGCGGCGAAGGGCCCTCGACCGCTTGCCCGTCCACCCGCAATTGGCCGGCGGCCGGCGTCAGGTGCCCGGCCAAGGCGCCGAGCAACGTGGACTTGCCGCAGCCGGACGGCCCGAGGATGCACACGAACTCGCCCGGGGCGATGGCAAAGTCCAGCGCCTGCACCGCTTCGAACGCGTCACGCCCATGGCCCAGGCGAATCGACAACCCCTGCGCTTCGATACGCCCAGGCACTTGTTGATGGCTGCTCATCAAGCGCTCCTCCGTATCCAGGGCGTGGCCAGCGCACCCAGGCGTTTGACCAGCGCGCTGCTGCCCATGCCCAGCACGCCGATCAGCAGCATGCCGACGATGATGTCGGGGTAGTTCTGCAAGGTGTAGGACTCCCAGGTGTAGTAACCGATACCGAACTGCCCGGCGATCATCTCGGCGGTCACCAGGCAGAACCACGAGGTGCCCATGCCGATGGCAAGCCCCGTGACGATGCTCGGCAGCGCGCCCGGCAGCACCACTTCGCGCAGGATCGCCCAGCGCCCGGCGCCCAGGCTGCGCGCCGAGGCCACCAGGCGCGGGTCGATCGCCTCGACGCCGTGCACGGTGTTGAGCAGGATCGGGAACACTGCGCCGGTGAAGGTGATGAACACCATGGACAGCTCCGATGAGGGGAACATCAGGATCGCCAGCGGGATCCAGGCCACCGCCGGGATCGGCCGCAGCACTTCCAGCGGCGGCATCAGCGTGTCCTCAAGCCACTTCGAGCGGCCGATCAACAGGCCCAGGCTCACTCCCAGCAGCGCCGCCACGCCGTAGCCGGCGAACACCCGCGCCAGGCTGCTGCCCAGGTGCGCCAGCAGGGCGTTGGAGGCCAGCAGTTGCCAGGCGGCGTCGAGCACCGCGCCGGGTGTAGGCACGTAGGTGAAGGTGAACAGCAGCAGGTCCAGCTTGTGGCGCGCGGCCAGTTGCCAGAACAGCAGGCAGGCCAGCAGCGAAGCCAGGCGCAGGGGCCAGCGCGCAAGGTCACGGGTCATGGCGGCGGCTCCCGGTCAGCGCTGGGCCAGTAGCTTTTGGTTGGCCTGGACGAAGTCCAGCGCCTCGCCGCCATGGGCCTTGGCGTACTGCTCGGCCTGGTCCTTGAGCAGGAAGGCCGCCAGTTGGCCCTGGCCGTTGCGCACGAACCAGGCCTGGTTGGCCAGCAGCTTGATGCCGCTGTCGGCGGCCTGGGCGTAGATCGCGCGGATGTCCTTGCCCTCCTGCTCCAGCTGGGCCAGGGCGGCGAGCGCGGCCTCCGGGGAGGCGTAGTGGCGTACCTTGGCCTCGCCGCGCACCCAGATCTGCGCCAGGCGGCTGAAGTCGGTGATGGCTTTGCCGGTGGCGGCATCAACGGCCTTGAGGGGCAACGGGTCGTAGTTTTTCAGCGCCTTGTCGTAGTCCTGCCCGGCCTGCTTGTAAGCGCTGCGGATGTACTGGTCGTCGATGAACTGCGCGGTGTCCAGGCCACGGTCGGTCTTCTTCAACAGCTTGAGGGTGTCGAAGGAGGTGGCCACGGCCTGGCGGTACTCAGGCTTCCAGGTGAGGTCGCGGGTCTGCAGGCCGAGCGGGCCGTGGAACAGGTAGTTCACCTCGGCCTCGATACCGGTGACCTTTTCGATAAGCTCGCTGTACTTCTCGGGCTCGGCGGCGAGCAGGCGGTCGGCTTCGAGGCTGGCACGCAGGTAGGCGGTGACCACTTCCGGGTACTTTTTCGCGTAGTCGGCGTCCACCAGCGCGCCATGGAAGGTCGGCGCGTTGGCCTGGGCACCGTCGTAGATCTTGCGGGCGAAGCCGCGGTTGGGGAACAGCTCGGCGAAGGGCACGAAGTCGGCGTGGGCCTCGATGCGGTTGCTGCGCAGGGCGGAGCCGGCGATCTCCGGGGCCTGGGCAATGATCTTCACGTCCTTCTGCGGGTCCCAGCCTTGGGCGGCGACGGCGCGCAGCAGCATGCCGTGGGCGGTGGAGGCGAACGGCACGGAGATGGTCTTGCCCTTGAGTTCGGCCAGCGACTGCACGCTGGAGGCGGCCGGCACCACGATGCCGTTGCCGCTGCCGTGCACGCTGCCGGACAGCACGCTGATGAACAGGCTGCGCTTGCCGGCGTCGAGGTGGGCGACGCCATTGAACGAGCCGGGGAAGTCGGCCATGGCGCCGAAGTCGAGCTTGCCGGCGACCATCTCGTTGGTCAGCGGCGCGCCGCTGGTGAAGTTCTTCCACTCGACCTGGTACTGGGCGTCCTTGTACTTGCCGTCATGGGGCAGGTATTTGTCGAGCAGGCCCAGCTCGCGGATCAACAGGCCGCCGGTGGCGCAGTTGATGGTGGTGTCCTGGGTGCCGATGGCGATACGGATGGTTTCGGCGCTGGCGTTCAGGCCGGTGATTGCCAGCGCAAGGCCGGCCACGGTTGCTACAAGGCGCATGGGTATTCCCCTCGAATCGTTCTAGGTATTGGAGTCGTCTCCGCCGCCCGGCATGGGTGGTGGGAAACGAGGGGCATTGCAGGTGGGCGTCCGGTGGTTCGGCCGGATGGCGGTTGGTTCGGGTTCAGCGCAGCAGGTACGGGATATCGACCTTCACCGCGCCGGTGGGGCAGTCTTTTTCGCAGGGCATGCAGTACCAGCATTCGTCGAAGGCCATGTAGGCCTTCTGCGTGGCCGGGTTGATGGCCAAAAGGTCCATGGGGCAGACCTCGACGCAGACCGTGCAGCCTTTTTCGGCGATGCACTTGTCTTCGTCGATGGTCACCGGGGCGCTGCTGCGAAAGAAGATTTCCTGGGGTTGGTAGGCCATTTTCACGGGGTCCTTGGGGCCTTCTTGGGCGCCCTTTATCTAGAAACTTGCACATGTCCCTGTGGGAGCGGGTTTACCCGCGAACACCGGCGAAGCCGGTGCCATGCACCGCGTCGCCTGTTTCGCGGGTAAACCCGCTCCCACAGGGTTCGGTGTCGCCTAGGCGGCATCGGCCTTTACACGCAGCCGGTCGTACGCGGTCTGTTCCTCGGCATCCAGCGGGATCAGGTACGGCTCCACCGCTTTCTTGAAGCTGGTCATCTCACCGTCCTCGCCCTTCTTCAGATGGCAATGCACGAACCACTCGCCATCGTTGCGCTCGGGGTAATCGACCCGGTGGTGGTACAGCCCCCAGCGGCTCTCCTTGCGGAACAAGGACGCGCGCGCAGCCATCTCGGCGCAGTCGCGGATTACCGAAACTTCCATGGCACGCATCAGCTCATGGGGGTTGTTGGCCTTCATCTGCTCAAGATCGCGTTCGATCTCAGCGACGCGCGCCAGGCCGATTTCCATCTTCTTGGTCACCTTGGGCGGCTGCAGGTAGTCGTTGACCATGCGTCGCAGCTTGTACTCGACCTGGGCCGGCGGCAGGCCATGCTCACGCTGCAAGGGTGCGAACACCCGCGCCTGTTCGCGTTCGACCTGCTGCGTATCGACCTCGGCGAATTCACGCCCGGCCACGTACTGCGCGGCATTCACTCCGGCGAACCAGCCATAGGTGAAAGCGCCGAGCATGTAGTTGTGCGGTACCGCAGCCATGTCGCCGGCGGCGTACAGGCCCTTGACGCTGGTTTCGGCCTTCTCGTTGACCCACACCCCCGAGGCCGAATGCCCGGAGCAGAAGCCGATCTCGGAGATGTGCATCTCGACCATGTGCTGGCGGTAGTCGGTGCCGCGCCCGGCGTGGAACTGGCCTCGACTCGGCCGCTCGTTGCTGTGCAGGATTTCCTCGATGTTCTGGATGGTCTCCTCGGCCAGATGGTCGAGCTTGAGAAACACCGGGCCGTTGCCGCCTTCGAGCTCCTGGTGGAACTCCCACATCATCTGCCCGCTCCAGTAGTCGCACTCGATGAAGCGCTCGCCCTTGCTGTTGGCGGTGTAGCCGCCCAGGGGGCCGGTGACGTAGGCGCAGGCCGGGCCGTTGTAGTCCTTGATCAGCGGGTTGATCTGGAAGCACTCCAGGTTCGCCAGCTCCGCCCCGGCGTGGTAGGCCATGGCATAGCCGTCACCGGCATTGGTGGGGTTCTCGTAGGTGCCCATCAGGTAGCCCGACGACGGCAAGCCCAAGCGCCCGGCGGCGCCGCAGGCGAGCACAACCGCCTTGGCGCGGATCACCCGGAACTCACCGCTGCGGCAGTCGAAACCGAGCACCCCGGCTGCGGCACCTACCTCATCGAGCAGCACGCGGGTGCACACCATGCGGTTGCTGATTTCCACCCGGGCGCGCTTGAGCTGGCGGTACAGCACCTTCTTGATGTCGTGGCCCTCGGGCATGGGCAGCACATAAGCGCCCATGTGGTGAACCTTCTTCACCGCGTAGTCGCCGGTTTCGTCCTTCTCGAACTTCACGCCCCAGCGGTCGAGCTGCTCGATGGTCTCGAAGCTCTTGGTGGCATAGGCATGCACCGCTGCCTGGTTGACGATGCCGTCATTGGCGACGGTGATTTCCTTGGTGTACTGCTCGGGCGTGGCATGCCCGGGAATAATGGCGTTGTTCAGGCCGTCCATGCCCATGCTGATGGCGCCGCTGCGCTTGACGTTGGCCTTATCCAGCAACAGCACGCGCAAGGTCTTGTCCTGCTCCTTGGCCTTGATCGCGGCCATGGGCCCGGCGGTGCCGCCACCGATGACGACGATGTCGTAGTCCTGGGTCTGGATGGTCATGCCTTGCCCCCCTTCTGGCGGTCGATACGCAGGCGGTACTGGAACGCATCGCCACGGTAATAGAGGTGTTCGAAGTCCAGCGGGGCGCCGTCGGCGGTGTGGGTGAGGCGCTCGATGCGCATGATCGGCGAGCCCTCTTCCACCTCCAGCGCCTGGGTCAGGTCGCTGTCGGCGAGCACCGCGTCAATGGCCAGGTCGGCATGACCGAGGGCGAGGCCGCAGTCGTTCTCCAGCAACAGGAAGATGTCGCGGGTGACCAGGTCGGCCTTCTCCAGCTTCTCGCCGACGTTGTGCGGCAGCCAGGTGATTTCCAGCGACACCGGCTCGCGGTTGATCAGGCGCACCCGACGGATCTCGGTGACCAGGCTGCCCTCCTCGACCTGCAGCCGTTGCGCCACCAGCGCACTGGCCGGTACATGGCGGAAACTGCGCAGGCGGTTGAGCACTTCATAGCCCATCTGCGTCATCGACTCGGCCAGGCCCTGCAGGGTGCTGACGTTCTGGAACGCCTTGGGCTTGGCGACGAAGGTGCCTTTGCCATGGATCTTGAAGATCAGCCCTTCTTTCTGCAGGTCGCCCAGGGCCTGGCGCACGGTGATGCGGCTGACGTCGAAGACCTTGCCCAGCTCGCTTTCCGAAGGCATGCGGCTGTGCGGTGGGTAGCTGCCGTCGAGGATGCGTTCGCGCAGCAATTCCTTGAGCTGGGTGTAGAGCGGTACGGGAGAAAGCGGGAGCAGTTCGGCCATGGTCTTCTCTGTCGGCTGACTTGTTATAACAAGTTGTAACCAGAAGATAGCGGGCATAACAGCGCCGTGAGAAATACCAAGATTGCATATGGATAGATCAGGTTCCCTGCGTGGGAGCGGGCTTGTCCCGCGATCGGGCGCCCTGGAAAAACACCCTCATATCAAGGCGATGGACGCCACCTGCGCAGATGGGTATCATTCGGCCCGTTGCACTCGTAGCTCAGCTGGATAGAGTACTGCCCTCCGAAGGCAGGGGTCGTGGGTTCGAATCCCGCCGAGTGCGCCATGAATTTCACGCTGTCAGCGGCACCCCTGCATTACTGACAGCGCGCAAAGAAGCCCCGCCCGGTTCACACCGGCGGGGCTTTTTTTGTGCCTGCCGATTTGCGACTGAGTGCACATTGCCACCTCTCCCCCGCAGGCAGTCTTTGGTGTTAGCGTGGGCATCTTCCGTTTGCGTAAACGGGCACCCTCCAACACTTGCAAAGGAATGCGCACAACCATGCCATTTACCAAGCTATCCGCCGCGTCGCTGCTGTTGGCCAGCGTGGCCATGTTCTCGATCCCGGCCCAGGCCAACCTGTCCCAGCAACAGTCCGCCGCCATCATCAAGGCCTACGACGGCAGCGACCCGGCCGACTTCAAGCAATTCCTCGGCAAGCTGGCCGGCAGTGACCTGGCCAAGGCCGACAAGCTCGACGAAACCCTCAAGCAGTACCTGGCCGGCAAGCCGCTGGCCGCCGAACAACAGGACGAGATCAACCGCCTGCTCGGCCTGTACACCCGCATCAAGTACGGCAAGGCCGCCACCGAAACCCTGCGCGAGCTGGTGGAGATCCCCACCTACCGCAAAGAGGGCGTGGCGCAGCACGAGAACCCCGAGTTCCTCAAGATCGCCGACAAGATCAAGGCCCTGGCCGAGGGCTTCGGCCTGACCTTCCGCAACATCGACAACCGTGTCTACGAGATCTCCCTCGGCGAAGGCAAGGAAGTCATCGGCATCCACGCCCACGCCGACGTGGTACCGGTCACCCCGGCCAACTGGAAGCTGGCCGACGGCACCAAGCTCGACCCGTTCAAGGTCACCCTGGTGGGCGACCGCATGTACGGCCGTGGCACCGAGGATGACAAGAACGGCATCGTCGTCGCGCTCTATGCGCTGAAAGTGGCCAAGGACGAGAAGCTGCCGCTGGCCCGCCAGTTCAAGCTGCTGGTGGACACCACCGAGGAAACCACCGGCGACGCCATCCCCTACTACTTCGAACGCAATGCCACGCCCGACTACAACCTGGCACTGGACGGCGGCTACCCGGTGGTGATCGCCGAGAAAGGCTACGGCACGGTCATGGCCACCTTCGCCAAGCGTGCCGGTAGCGGCAAGGGCGCCGAGGTGGTGAACCTGACCGGTGGCCTGGCCACCAACCAGATCCCCGGCAACTCGGTGGCGACCCTGCTCAGCGACAAGCCGGCCGACCTGGCCAAGGCCCTGAACAAGGCCGGTGCTGCTTTCGTCAAACACAACGGTGGCAACTTCAGCATCGACGCCAAGGTCGACGGCAAGCAGGTGCTGCTGACCGTGACCGGCGTGTCGGCGCACTCCTCCGAGCCCGAGTCGGGGGTCAACCCGGTGGCGCGCATGCTGGTGTTCCTCAATGGCCTGGGCAAAGAGGTGCCGCTCAAGCACAACCACATCACCGACGCCGCCCGCTACGCCGCCGACAACTGGGGCCTGGACTACCTGGGCAACAAGCTCGGCGTGGGCTTCAGGGACGCGTTCATGGGCCCGCTGACCACCTCGCTGACTTTCGTCGGCCTGGATGACAAGGCGCTGAAGCTGGCGGTGAACCTGCGTATCCCCAAAGGCAAGACGCTGGACACGCTCAAGGGCGAGATCTCCGGCAAGCTCGACAGCTGGACGGCCAAGAGCAAGACCGCTGTGGCGTTCGACTACAGCCTGGACGAGCCGATGTACCGCAACCCGCAGGGCGAATGGGTCAAGGCCCTGCTTGCGGTGGCCAGCGAGAACCTGGGCATGAAGCACGAGTTCGGCACCTCCGCCGGCGCCACCTCGGTACATGACCTGCCCAACGGCGTGCAGTTCGGCCTGGCCATGCCGGACGTGAAGTACACCGGGCACAACGACAACGAGTTCAAGACCGTGGAGCAGTTCATGCTCGATTTGCAGATCGTCAGCGAGATGGTGGCGCGGATCGGGCAGATGCCGAAGCTCTGAGCCTCGGGGTTAAAACCGGAAGGCGCCTGCAGGCGCCTTTTTTCGTTGCTACGGGGTGGATCGCGAATTTTCTGACGCCACTATTTCGCCACTCATGAAATATATAGTAACCTCTGCGCCGGCCACCCGGACGGGTGACACGGTATGCGAACAGGGATGCGTTCGGCGAACGCCACAAAGGGATTTGCGATGGCAATGGTTATTGCCGCGGCTGTGCCATGCAGCTGCACAAGACGGCACCTGCCTGCCCCCCAATGCGTTGCTCCACAGCACGCAACATCCTCCACGAAACCTGCCCGCAGCGAATCGCCGTGGATGGGTAGCGTTTCCCTGATGCTTGGCATTCTGTGTTTCATGACCCTGTTCGATGATTTCGACCGGGAGGGCGAAACCCTCCTGGGCCCAGGCCTGCTCGCAAGCGCAAGCCTGGTCCTCGGTGTCGTCAGCATCAACCAGAACAAACCCGGCAACGGCCTGGCAATCGCCGGCGTTGTCATGGCAGGCATCTCGCTGCTGCGCCTGGTCGGCCTGAAATCCGCAAGCTAATCCAAATGTGAGGGAAAACAAATGAGCATGGTGTTCTGCCGTGGCTGCGCCAAACAGATCCATCAATCGGCCGCGAGCTGCCCAGGCTGCGGCGCATCCCAGGCCGCCACTGCCACCAACGGTGGCTTCGCGGGTAGCGTCGGAGTGAGCAACGGCATTCCCTACCTCGAAGTCCTGAAGAAGTACGCAGTGTTCAAAGGCCGTGCACGCCGCAAGGAATACTGGTTGTTCGTGCTGATCAACTTCCTGATCACGATCGCCTTCGGCTACCTCGATAACGTCCTCGGCACCAACCCGCTGCTGAGCCTGGTGTACGCCCTGGTGCTGATGCTGCCGAGCATTGCCGTGGCAGTGCGCCGCCTGCACGACAGCGATCACCGCGGCTGGTGGCTGCTGGTGCCGATCGTTGGCCTGGTATTCCTGTTCTTTGACGGCACCCCTGGCAACAACCGCTTCGGCCCGAGCCCCAAAGGCCTGGTCTGAGTGCAGACTGCGCAGGAATGCTAAGGCGGCCTATGGGCTAATGCCGGTCAGATAACGTTTCATCGCTACTAATGGGGCTGCTTTGCAGCCCTTCGCGGGTAAACCCGCTCCCACAGGTTTCGCGTAATCCTGTGGGAGCGGGTTTACCCGCGAAGGGCCGCAAAGCGGCCCCAATTGCATTAGCCTTCTGGCCGCCTTTTTTCATGGGCCTGCAACCATGACGTTTTTCAATCGTCTCGATGCCGTTTCCTGCATTGCCGTGCAGAGCGCCGTGCCGGATGCTTTATTTACTCCGACACAGCGCTTTTTCACCCACCGAGGCTCGCATGAAAAACGTCGAACAAATCCTCAAGACCAAGGCCCAGCATCAGACCGTCTACACCATTGGCCCTGATGACTCGGTACTGGATGCCTTGAAAATGCTGGCGGAGAAAAACGTCGGCGCACTGCCGGTGGTGGAGGACAACCGGGTGGTGGGGATCGTCAGCGAACGCGACTATGCCCGCAAGCTGGTGCTCAAAGGGCGCTCTTCAGCCGCCACGCCCGTGCGCGAAATCATGAGCGCGCCGGTGGTCACTGTAGGGCCGAAGGAAAAACTCGATCACTGCATGCAACTGATGACCGATCGCCACCTGCGCCACCTGCCGGTAGTGGATGGCAGCGCGCTGTTGGGGCTGCTGTCGATCGGTGACCTGGTGAAGGAAACCATCGCCGAGCAGGCCAACCTGATCCAGCAACTGGAGCAGTACATCCGCGGCGAATGACCCCCTCTCTAGTGATAGGCGCGCTCCAGCTCGTCCAGCTGATGGTCGAAGCTGCGCAGGCGCGCCGACCAGGTGTAAACCAGCACTTCCAGATCGCGATTGAGCACGGCGGTATTGCCGCCATCACGTATCGGCGCGTCGCACAGGTCCAGCTGATAGCGCTCGCGGGCCATGGCCGTGGCTACGCTGGACAGGTCGCGGGCATTGGCCAGCCAGTGATGCTGGTGATCGTGAATTTCCCGGTCGAGCTCACGGCACTGCAATTTGAGGGCGTCGAGGCTCTGCTCCAGCGGCGTGCCCTTGAGCTCGCCCATGACCTCTTCGAAGGTCCGCCCGGAATGCCAGTAGCTGCCCCAGAAGTAACGGTCGAACACGGTTTCGACCCGGCGCAGGGCGACCTTGGTGTTCCAGATGGTCAGCAACGTTCGGCCCTGGGCGACTTCCCGTTTGTTCAGGTGCAGGTGTTCCCAGGCGATCCATGCCAGCCCGCACAAGGCAACCGCCGCGGTGACGGCAGCAGCGGCATACAGGAACTGCACGGCCTGGTTCATCTGCTGGGTGTGCCGGATACCGTAGAAGTAACCGGCGGTCAGGGTGCCCAGGATCGTCACGGTGCACCAGAAACCCGGTGCGTAGGGATCTTTCATCGCGCCATCCCCTTGTTGTTTTCCTGAGCATAGCAACGGCCCCGTCACCCATCAGGTGCCGCTCGGCGCTTTATTTACGGGGGCGACGCAAGGCTTCATTGAGTTGGTCGAACAGCTCCGCCCAATCGGCATCCTCATTGATGCTGTCCCTCAGAAAGCCTCGCTGGGCATCGTTCCAGAAGGGTGCGTCGACCAGCTTCACATCACCCTTGAGGGGCGAGTGGCTGGTGATGAACTGGTCGATACCGACAGGGTCGTCGGGCAGGCCAAGTTGCTTGAACAGTTCGGAAAACTTGTGGATCGGCGCTTCCATGGTTCACTCCTCGGGCCGGGCCGATCGTCCACGACGCCAGCCCGGCGTTGGTTGCGAGCATCAGCTCAGTTCGCGCACTTCGGCGTGCGGCACCAGTTTCAAGTATTGCTCCATGCTCATGTGAATCAGGTGATCGTGGTCACCCGCCTCAAGGTAGACATCGCCTTGGCGGGTAAGGCTCGAATCGAGCAGCATTTTCATGCCATAGGCATCGCCCAGTGCCGGCACGGCGCCACGTTCGCAATCACCGAACAACATCGGTAGCGCACTTTCACGGGTCAGCTGCCAGGCGCCGGTCATCCGCACCTCGGTCATGTCCAGGTGCCGGTTGGCCGGCAGCACGGCCATGATGTAGTTGCCATGGCGGTCATCGAGCATCACCGACTTGGCGACCCGTTCGGCAGGTACGCCTGCCGTGCGGGCTGACTCAAGGCTGGTGGCCGAATGTGGATGGGGAACAATGTCGTAGTCGCAGTTGGCCTGGTCCAGGCGCTGCTGAAGGGTCTTGGCCATACGCATGATGCACCTCCGGTTTCGCCCCCACCTTGAAGTTTAGGCCGCAGGCAAGCGGCCACAGCTAAACTTCAATCACAGGCCCCCATGAGGTGACGACAGGTGATCGCTCACGGCTGGCGCGTGCTGCTGTTGCTGCTGATGCTCGGCTTTGCCCCGGGCGGGCACGCCGCGCCCGGGGGCAGCGTGTGGCTGCTGAGCATCGACGACGCCATCGGCCCGGCCAGCGCCGACTATCTGCTGCGCGGGCTTGAACAGGCACAGGCGCAGGGAGCGCAATTGCTGGTAATCCGCCTCGACACCCCCGGTGGGCTCGACAGCGCCATGCGCCAGATCATCAAGGCCATCCTTGCCAGCCCCGTGCCGGTGGCCACCTACGTGGCCCCCAGCGGCGCCCGGGCGGCCAGCGCCGGCACCTACATCCTGTACGCCAGCCATATCGCAGCCATGGCCCCCGGCACCAACCTGGGCGCCGCCACGCCGGTGCATATCGGCATGCCTGGCAAACCCGAGAAGGCCGCCGACAACAACGAAGACACCCTCGCCCGCAAGCAGGTCAACGACGCCGCGGCCTACATCCGTGGCCTGGCCCAACTGCGTGGGCGCAATGCCGACTGGGCGGAAAAGGCCGTGCGCGAGGCGGTCAGCCTGTCGGCCAGCGAGGCCCTGCGCCTAAAAGTGATCGACCAGGTGGCCAGCGACCTGCCGGAGCTGCTGCGCCAGCTCGATGGCCAGAGCCTGGTTGCCGCCGGCCAGACCGTACAGCTGAAAACCGTCGGCGCCAGTGTGGTCGAGCACCTGCCGGACTGGCGCACGCGCCTGCTGGCCGTGATCACCAACCCCAGCGTGGCGCTGATCCTGATCATGATCGGGGTGTACGGCCTGCTGTTCGAATTCATCAACCCCGGCACCGGGGTCGGCGGGGTGGTCGGCGGCATCTGCCTGCTGCTGGCGCTGTATGCGCTGCAGCTGCTGCCGGTGAGCCATGCCGGCGTGGCGCTGATCCTGCTCGGGCTGGCGTTCATGGTCGCCGAGGCGTTCCTGCCCAGCTTCGGCGTGGTCGGTTTCGGCGGCATCGTCGCGTTCGTTGCCGGCGCCGTCATCCTGATGGACACCGACGCCCCCGGCTTCGGCATTCCGCTGGCGCTGATCGCCAGCCTGGCCGTGCTCTCGGCATTGTTGCTCGGTGGCGTGCTGGGCATGGCGATCAAGGCACGCCGCAGGGCCCTGGTCAGTGGTGACGCCGGGCTGGTGGGCAGCCTGGTCACAGTGACCTTGGTGCAGTCGGACAACCCGTTCCGCGGCTCGGTACAGGCCCAGGGCGAACAATGGCAGGCGCGGTGCGCCACACCGCTTTCACCCGGCCAGCATGTGCGGGTGACCGCACGCAACGGCCTGACGCTGGAAGTCAGCGCCACCGCGCCAACGGCGCCAGGAGAGTGACGATGTTCATGCAATTCGGTTTCGGCACACTGCTCGTGCTGGTGGCGCTACTGCTGCTGTCGGCGCTGCGCATCCTGCGCGAATACGAGCGCGGCGTGGTGTTCCAGCTGGGGCGCTTCTGGCAGGTCAAAGGCCCGGGGCTGATCATCCTGATTCCGGGGATCCAGCAGATGGTGCGGGTCGACCTGCGCACGGTGGTGCTCGACGTGCCGCCGCAGGACGTGATCACCCGCGACAACGTCTCGGTCAAGGTCAACGCGGTGCTGTACTTCCGTGTGCTCGACCCACAGAAGGCGATCATCCAGGTCGAGGACTTCCTCGCGGCCACCAGCCAGCTGGCCCAGACCACTCTGCGTGCGGTGCTTGGCAAGCACGAGCTGGACGAACTGCTGGCCGAGCGCGAGCAGCTCAACGGCGATATCCGCGAAGTGCTCGACGCGCAGACCGATGCCTGGGGCATCAAGGTGGCCAACGTCGAGATCAAGCATGTCGACCTGAACGAATCGATGATCCGCGCCATCGCCCGCCAGGCAGAAGCCGAACGCGAGCGGCGGGCCAAGGTGATCCACGCGGAGGGTGAGCTGCAGGCCTCGGAGAAGCTGATGCAGGCGGCGCAGATGCTGGGCAAGGAGCCTGGGGCGATGCAGCTGCGTTACATGCAGACGCTGGGCACCATCGCCGGGGACAAAAGCTCGACCATCGTCTTCCCGTTGCCGATCGACCTGCTCAAGGGGCTGGTCGACCGGCCACCGCAAAAATGACTCAGATCGGTGCGCGGCGCAGGGTGGCGAGGAAGGTCGCGGCGCCGATGAACAAGCCGGCGAAGGTACGGTTCATACGCTTTTGCTGCTTAGGCGTACGCAGCAGGCGCAGAACCCGCGAAGCCAGCCCGGTGTAGCCGGCCATCACCAGCAGGTCGACACTGATCATGGTCACGGTGATCGCCAGGTACTGCGGCAGCAGCGCTGCATGGGGGTCGATGAACTGCGGCAGCACCGCGAGCATGAACACCAGTGCCTTGGGGTTGCTGACGTTGACCAGGAAACCGCGGAACACCAGGCTCAGCGGCTTGCCGATCGGCCGCACGCCGGACTCGTCGCTCATGTCCATCGGCAGTGCGCGCCATTGTTTGTAGGCGAGGAAAACCAGGTAGGCGACGCCGAACCATTTGATGAGCTGGAAGGCCGTGGCCGAGGCGGCGAGGACGGCGCCGACACCGGCGGCAATGATGGCGATCTGCAGGATCAGGCCCAGTTGCAGGCCCAGGGCGTTCCAGTAGCCACGCCAGAAACCGTACTGCAGGCCACTGGACATCGAGGCAATGGCCCCGGCACCCGGCGACAGGCTGATGACCCAGCACGCGGCAAAGAAGGCCAACCAGGTTTCCATCGACATCACACACCTCGCTCGAACGTTTGTTGCAAAACGTTAAGCTACGGTTTTGGCGAAAAAATAACCAGTGGTTTTTGCGGTGTCTGTGCGGGCCTCTTCGCGGGTAAACCCGCTCCCACAGGATATGCGCTGTACCTGTGGGAGCGGGTTTACCCGCGAAGGCGGCCGAACAGGCATCAACAATGCCTCAGTCAGCTTCGATGACAGAATCCTTGGCCACGGTCGCAACCTCAGCCCCCCGCCAACGCCGCACGGCCTTCTGAAAGAACTGGCTGTTCGGCACCTGCACCAGCGCACCACCCGCCTCAGGAGTTTCCATCAGCGTGGTGTACAGCAGGTTGATGGCGATCACCCGGCCCTTCACCCCTGGCTTGTCGGTGGTGTCGACCAGCTCGACCACATCGCCGATGCGAAATGGCCCGACAGTGAAGATCAGCACCGCGCACAGCAGGTTGGACAGCACGCTCCAGATGGCGAAGAAGGCCACCGCCGCCACCGCGACAAAGCCCGACAAGGCCGTCCACAGCACCGTGGCGGACACGCCCATGCGCTCCAGCACGAACAGCAGGCCGCTGCCCATGATCAGCCAGCGCAGGGCGCCGCGCACCGGTACCATCAGCTCGTGCGGCAAGGGATAGCGTTCGCCCAGGCTCTTCAACCCACGGGCGACCATGCGCTGCAGGACGAACGCAACGATCAGGATCAGCAGGATCTGCAACCCCAGCCAGAACGTGTCCATCCATTGCCCTGGCAGCAAGGAACGCAGCTCCTCCATCAGGACAGCGCCTCGAGCTCGGACTGCATGCTTTCCAGGGTTTCCAGCGCCTCCATCCAGGCCTCTTCCAGCTCGCCTTCGCGTTGCTTGAGCTTGGTCTGGCGGGCCAGCAGGTCGCGCAGCTCGTCCTTGCGTGCGGCCTCGTAGAGCCCGCTGTCGCCCAGCGCCGCCTCGATTTCCGCCAGCTGTGCATGCACCTGGTTGAGCTCGGCTTCGAGCTTGTCGGCGGCCTTCTTGTGCGGCGCCAACTGCTGACGCAGGGCGGCAGCGGCCTGGCGCTGAGCCTTCTTGTCGGTCTTGTCCGGGTTGACCGGCGCAGTACTGACGGGCGCGTTGCGCTGGCGGTACTCGACCAGCCAGCGGCTGTAGTCGTCGAGATCGCCGTCGAAGGTGTCGACCTTGCCGTCGGCCACCAGCAGGAAGTCGTCGGTGGTGCTCTTGAGCAGGTGACGGTCGTGGGAGACCACCACCACGGCACCTTCGAACTCCTGCAGGGCCATGGTCAGGGCCAGGCGCATCTCGAGATCGAGGTGGTTGGTGGGTTCGTCGAGCAGCAGCAGGTTGGGCCGTTCCCAGGCAATCAGCGCCAGGGCCAGGCGGGCCTTCTCGCCGCCGGAGAAATTGACCACCGGCTCGTCGACGCGGTTGCCGTGGAAGTCGAAACCACCGAGGAAGTCGCGCAGCGTCTGCTCACGTTCAGCGGGAGCGATGCGTTGCAGGTGCAGCAGCGGGCTGGCCTTGTCGTCCAACGAGTCGAGCTGGTGCTGGGCGAAGTAGCCGACGGCGAGGTTCTCGCCGCGCACCAGGCGACCGGCCAACGGCTGCAGCTCACCGGCCAGGTTCTTGATCAGCGTCGACTTGCCCGCGCCGTTGGGCCCGAGCAGGCCGATGCGCGCGCCTGGCACCAGCTGTAACTTGACCTTCTCGAGGATGGCCTTGTCGCCATAGCCCAGGCGGGCTTCGGACAGGTCGAGCAACGGGCTGGAGATTTTCTCCGACTCGCGGAAGACGAAGTCGAACGGCGAATCGACATGCGCCGCCGTCAGCTCTTCCATGCGCTCCAGGGCTTTTATCCGGCTCTGCGCCTGACGTGCCTTGGTGGCCTGGGCCTTGAAGCGGGCAATGTACTTTTCCATGTGCGCGCGCTGCGCCTGCTGCTTCTCGTAGGCCTGCTGCTGCTGCGCCAGGCGTTCGGCGCGGGTGCGCTCGAAGGCGCTGTAGCCGCCCTTGTAGAGATTGAGCTTGCGCTGCTCGACGTGCAGCACATGGTCGACCACGGCGTCGAGGAAGTCGCGGTCGTGGGAGATCAGCAGCAGCGTGCCCGGGTAGCCTTTGAGCCAGTCTTCCAGCCACAGGATGGCATCGAGGTCGAGGTGGTTGGTCGGTTCGTCGAGCAGCAGCAGGTCGGACGGGCACATCAGTGCCTGGGCCAGGTTCAGGCGCATCCGCCAGCCACCGGAGAAGTCACCGACGCGGCGGTCCATCTGCTCGTTGGTGAAACCAAGGCCGGCCAGCAGCTTGCGCGCACGGGCGTCGGCGGTGTAGCCGTCGGCGCTGTCCAGCTCACTGTGCAGGCGTGCCAGCGCGGTACCGTCGTGCGCCTGTTCGGCAGCCGCCAGCTCGGCCTGGACCTTGCGCAGGCGCACGTCGCCATCGAGCACATAGTCCACGGCGATGCGCTCGAGGGTATCGACTTCCTGGCGCATGTGGGCGATGCGCCAGTCGCCCGGCAGCAGGCAGTCGCCGCCATCGGGCGACAGCTCACCGCGCAGCAAGGCGAACAGGCTGGATTTACCGGCGCCGTTGGCGCCGATCAGGCCGGCCTTGTGACCGGTGTGCAGGGTCATCTCGGCGCCTTCTAGCAGGCGCTGCGGACCACGCTGTAAAGTGAGGTTGGATAGTCTGATCATGATGGTCGCGGAGTCTACCAGCTTCGCTGACCACTGGCGCGAGTGAAACCATGCACACCGACCTGTGGAAACATGCCCTGGCGCTGTATGCGCGGCCGGGCGTCGAAGCGGCCTGCCTGACCCTGCAGGAGTTGGGCGGCGATGTTTGCCTGCTGCTCTGCGGCACCTGGCTGCAGGCCCGGGCCGTGGCCGTTGACGAAACACGCATCCAGGCGCTGCAGGCCGTCGCAGCCCCCTGGCAGCGGGACGTGGTCATGCCGCTGCGAACACTGCGCCGGCAATGGCGCGAACACGCACTGGCCGACCCGCAATTGGCCGTGCTGCGCGAACAAGTGAAGGCGCTGGAGTTACAGGCTGAACGCACGCTGCTGGAGCGTTTGGCGTTGGTGGCGCAGGCCTGGCCTGCCGTAGCAGGTGACAGCGAAGGATGGTTGGCCCGGCTTGCACCGGCCCAGGCCCGCGACCACGACGCGCTGCAACAGCTGCGCGTCGCGGCCCGGGAGCTTCAGGAGGCCGTGGACGGCGACTGAGCCGGGGTGCTGGCGGGTGCTGCTGGTGTAGCCGGGCTGGCCGCTGCGGCAGGTGCTGCGTTGCCGGCAGGCGCTGCTGGCTTGCTGGCGACAGGTTTGGCAGCAGCGGGCTTGGCCGGGGCTTTGGCGGCAGCGGGCTTGGCGGCAGGTTTGGCTGGCGCCTTGGCAACGGCAGGCTTGGCTGCGGCAGGTTTCGCGGCCGGCTTGGCTGCGGCAGCTTTGGCCGGGGCTTTGGCGGCAGCAGGTTTCGCGGCCGGCTTGGC